>JAPKYY010000767.1 GCA_026394095.1 Acidobacteriota bacterium
GTTGCAGTTTGACGAACATCGCTCAACTTCTCTTCCAGCTGAACCTGAACACGGTCCATTTCGCCGCGCAAGCGGTCCAATTGCAAAAAGAGCCAGACATTGGAAGCAAGCAGTGCAATCACTGCCCCAAACAATATTGGGATCTTGAGTCCACTACCACCAGATTCTGGCTGCGACATATTTCCATCCGACATTTTTCGATTCTCCTCGTTTTGAACAAATGTATCAAACTTCTGCCCTTGGGCTATTTCTGCGGGCTTGCGAACGGAAAGAATTCCTGCTTCGAACATCCCGCTTCAAAGCAAGCCCGGCACCGCGCTTCGTACATCCCTGCGGCTCCTACAACAATTAGATCCGCGCTTTCGAAAAGACGTTGCGTTTGTTTTGCAGGGTTTCCGCATCTCATGCAAATTGCCAGAGTCTTCGTGATGCTCTCGGCCATCGCCAGCAGATCGGGAATTGGCTGAAAAGGCCGCCCCATATAGTCGGTATCCAACCCGGCTACGATTACGCGCTTACCGGAATCCGCAAGTTGATTGCAAATTTCCACCAGGCCAGGCCCCATGAAATTTGCCTCATCTATCCCGATCACTTGCGTACGCCAGTCGAGCAGCTTCAATATATCTGCTGCATCGGTCACCACCGTCGACGGGATGCGCTGCGAGCTATGGCTCACGATCTCATCCTGCGAATAACGATCATCGATAACGGGTTTAAAAACCTGTACACGCTTGCGGGCAATCATCGCCCGGCGAAGCCTCCGGATCAGCTCTTCGCTCTTACCTGAGAACATGGGTCCGCACACAACTTCAATCCATCCCATGTTGCCTGCCAAAAAGTCCATACGCGTTAGTGTTACATGAGTAGAGTGCAAGAACGAATTCTCGAACAGGAAATGCTCGACTCCGCTACTGACCAGGAAGCCGCTCGAAATCTGCGTGACATCACCCGAATCAACGCAATAACCGGCGCAAAACGCGAAATGCTACGTCAGATCCGCCAGTACTTTGGGCCAAAGGACGAATTCCGCTTCCTTGATGTTGGTGCAGCTTCTGGCGATCTCGCCCGGGCAATCTCAGCACACTTCAAACAATCCACTTCCTTCTGCCTCGACCTCCAGTTCCGAAATCTGAAACTCGCCCCTCACAACAAAATCCAGGCTGATGCCTTCCGTCTTCCATTCCCTGACGGTGCCTTTGAGATCGTCCATTGCTCGCTCTTTCTCCACCATTTCGATTCCAGCGACACGAAGCTCCTTCTGGACGAAATGAATCGTGTCGCCTCAAAACTCGTTCTCATTCAGGATTTACATCGCCACTGGATCTCTTACTATTTCCTGCCGGTCACCAGATTGCTTTTAGGCTGGAACAGGATCACGGTCGAAGACGGCATGAAAAGTGTGGCAGCCGGATGGCGCAGAAACGAGCTGGAATCCATACTGTCTTGTTGTGGATTGCTCCAACAGAGCAAAATTCGGTGGCATTTTCCATCTTTTCGCTATTTCATCGCCATTCAAGCTGTCCAGAGAGTACTTTATTGAAATTTGGATTCATTTTTTTATTGCGCCATAAAACTTCATTTGAGAGAATCAAGCGAAGTTTTAGAGCAGGTCTCACCTCCGGAGACCTGTAGAGTCAGGAGAACAGTGGTGAAAGAAAAAGGTAAAGTAAAGTGGTTCAACAACGCGAAGGGCTTCGGCTTCATTCAGCGTTCCACAGGCGAGGATGTCTTCGTGCACTTCTCGGCGATTGCCATGAACGGCTATCGTTCGCTCGACGAAGGCGTCGATGTCGAGTTCGAGGTGAAGCAGGGGCCTAAAGGGCTCATGGCCGAAAACGTCATGCGCGCCTAACCATATTTACCTCAATAGATTAAGAAGCTGGCCAACCGAAGGGTTGGCCTTTTTCTTTGCCAGCTACAGCCATCAGCAAACTCTTCAATTCCTCGCTTCGCAAAGGCTTGGCTAGCAATTCGTCCATCCCGGCCTCCAGACAACGGTCGCGCTCCTCGCCGATCAGCGCCGCGC
>JAPKYY010000200.1 GCA_026394095.1 Acidobacteriota bacterium
CCTCCTCGCCCCCCTCAAACAAATCGCCACCGTAGACGTCTTTGAGACCGCCCCCGCCAACCTCGACACCTACGACGCCATCCTCTACCAGCTCGGCAACAACGCCTACCATTCGTCCATCTACGAAACCGCCCTCAAACACCCCGGCGTCATCGTCCTCCATGAAGCGAACCTCCACCACCTCCACGCAGAACGCACCATCAAGCGAGGCAACTGGGACGAATACGTAGACGAAGTAGCCTACGACGGCGGCCCCCAGTCCCGCGCATTCGCAGAACGAGTCCGCCGTCTAGAAGTCGGTCCAGACTACGAAGGCGTCCCGATGCTCCGCCGCATCCTCGAAACCGCCAAAGGCGTCATCGTCCATTCCGATTGCGTCGGCCAATCCGTCCGCGATGCAGGCTACACCGGCCCCCTCACTAAAATCTGGCACGGTGCCTGGATCGATCGAGATCCCACCAAGCCCCCCCTCCGGGACTTCTACAGATCCAAGCTCGGCCTCAGCCCCTCCAACCCCCTGATCGGAGCCTTCGGCTTCTTAAAACCCTACAAGCGCATCGCCGAATCCCTGCGCGCCTTCCGCCGCCTCACCCGGCTCAACCCCAATGTCCGCATGATCCTCGGCGGCGAAGCCCACCCAGAGCTCAACCTCGACACCCTGCTCAAGAGCCTCGGCCTAGAGGAACACGTCCGCGTCCTAGGCTACCTCTCGATCGAAGACTTCCACCACTACATGGAAGCCTCCGACATCATTCTCAACCTCCGCTACCCCACCGTCGGCGAAAGCTCCGGCACACTCCTCCGCGCCTTCTCCCTCGGCAAACCCGTCCTCGTCACCGACATCGGCAGCTTCAAAGAATACCCCGACGAGATCTGCCTCAAAGTCCCCTCCCCGCCAGACACCGCCGAAGAAGACACCATCTTCGAGTATCTAAACTTACTAACCTCCCGCCCCATCTACGGCCGCACTCTCGGCGAGCGAGCCCGCCGCTGGGTAGAGCAAGAATGCCCCTGGGATCTCGTAGCCCAGCGCTACCTAGCCTTCCTCAAAGGCGAACCCACCACAGCCCAAGCCAAACTCCCGCCCCCACCCACCACCGAAGTCCCCCCTGAGCAAATCCTCACCTGGGCACAAGACGAAGGCGGCAAGCAGTACACCAACACCCACATCACGCGTCTGGCCAAGACGCTATCCCTAACCCCCACCGGCGACGAATCGAAATCGATCCTCGAGATGGGCGCCTACATGCAAATCACCCCAGCCCTCAAATACCAGCTCGGCTACGGCCACGTGCGGGGCTGCTATTACGGCAAGTCGGGCCAAACAGACCATCACGAGATCACAAGCGACCAGGGCCAGCCCTTCACCTGCGACGTCGATCTCTTCGACGCCGAAAAAGACATCTTCCCCTACCCGGACCAGTCCTTCGATACAGTCCTCTGCTGCGAACTTCTCGAGCATCTAACAGCCGACCCGATGCACATGATGAGCGAGATCCACAGGGTTCTCAAGCCCGGCGGCAGCCTCCTCCTCACCACCCCCAACAGATCGAGCCACCGAGCCATCCACGCCATCCTCCACGGCTACCATCCCAGCTTCTTCCCCGCCTACATCCTGCCCCGCAAACCCGGCGAAGACGCCGAAGCCCGTCACAACCGCGAATACACCGCCAAGGAAGTC
>JAPKYY010000193.1 GCA_026394095.1 Acidobacteriota bacterium
AATGTTCGAAGGCTTCAGATCCAGATGGACGATCAGTTGGCGATGCGCACCCTCAACCGCCCGGCAAACCTCAATCACAAGGCGAATCCTCGCCTCGGTCGACAACGTCCTCGTATCGCAGTATTGATCGAGCGGCTTACCGTTAACGCGCTCCATGACAAGATAAGGCTGCTGGTCTTCCGATACTCCGGCATCGAGCATCTTTGCGATCCCCGGATGATCCAATTGCGCCAGTATCTTCTGTTCGCGGGCAAAACGGCTCAAATGATCGGCATCATTCAAATGGGTCTGGATCAGCTTCAGCGCGACCGCTTGATCCCCGATCTCGGCGGCATAAACGATACCCATCCCGCCCTGCCCAAGAATCCCGGTGATCTTGTACGGCCCAATCCGGCCCGGCATCGAAGCCTTGGCGGCTACACTTTCCACGGAGCTTGCCTGAGGCTCATTCTCAAGCCCGGCAATCAGACCCAGAACTTCAGCGCGGATGGATTCATCTGCCTCAAGCTGAGCCAAAAACGCAACACGTTCCGCTGACGGCAGTATTTCGATCTGTTCGGTGAGTTCCTGTACGCGTTGCCAGCGTTGCTGAGCCGTCATATTAGCTATGGCGTATCCTCAGGCATTTTCCCTTCAGTTAACCGCTGATAAAGCCATGCTCTCGCAACCCGGATCCTTCGTTCTACCGAAGACTTCGACACTCCGAATAATTCCGCAGTCTCTTCCGAGGTGCAGCCCAGCAGAAATCGCACTTCGAACATCTGCGCCTGTTCCGGGTCCAGCTTTTCGAGCTCCTGTAGTGCCCGGTCGAGATCAAGCATCTGTGGCCCACCTGCGTCCACCCATGGAATCTCGTCATGCAATGGAACCACAATGCTCTCACCCCCACGCTTCTCAGCGTGGTGACTCCTGGCATGATCGATTAAGGCCAAACGCATCAACCGGGCTGATAACGCATAAAAATGCCGGCGATTCTCAAACTGCGCCGACTTCCTGGCAATCAGTTTCAGAAAGAGTTCATTCACCAATCCGGTCGCGCCTAAGGTGTGGCCCTGTCGCTCACGTCGCAAATAGGAGCGGGCTAAAGCCCGCAGTTGCGGGTAAACCAGAGGTGCCAGTCGATCCAGAGCACTCGCGTCTCCGCGGCTCCAGTCTTCCAGATACATCGTGATCTCGTGATTCATTCGCTATCCTGAACTTATGACTACCATGCAGTTGGTCATCGCCGGCGCCGTCGCGACGATAATCGTACTACCACTAATGATTCTGTTGAATCCGCCTACAGCTTGGGTTTCGGCCATCTGGGGTGACAAAAAGAAACCCTAGCTCAAACACCATTTTCCTCCCTCAAACCTTGACTCGAGGTTTCCCCAAGTACCGAATTTCGTCGCCATCTGTCCTCCATCGACAAAAACCGAAGTACCAGTGATGTAGCTTGCCACATCAGAGGCGAGGAACGCAATCGCGTTTGCCACTTCAAGTGGTTTTCCTCCCCGACCCAGCGGAAGTGCTTCAAAGTAAGGTTTGATCAATCGTTCGTCTGCAAAGGCTGATGCGGTCAAAGCGGTCTCAATGAGCCCGGGGCAAACTGCGTTCACACGAATCCCGTAAGGCCCGAGTTCATTGGCGGCTGTGTGCAGAATCCCCAGCAGGCCCGCCTTGCTCGCGTTGTAGGAAATCAAATCCGCTTCTCCGTCGAATGAATTGGTGGATGCTGTCAGTACCATCGAGCCCTTACGCCGCTGCTTCATTCGAATTGCGAGTTCCTTCAGATGAAAGAAGACCGCGCTCAGATTGATGTCCAAAGTCGCCTGCCAGTTTTCCCGAGTCGTTTCTTCCAGCTTTTGAGGCCGGCAGATTCCCGCATTTAGAACAGCAACATCAACCGCGCCAATCCGGTCCAGTGCTTTGGCAAATGCTTCGTCATCCCTCAGGTCAAGCACGAGCGATTCGACGCCTGGTTCGGAAACGGCAACACGATCCAGTATCCAGACTTTTGCCCCGGAATCCCGCAAAAGCTTTGCGGTTTCAAGACCTATGCCACCGGCACCGCCGGTGACCACACAATTCATTTGATCGAAACGAATCTCCATTGGCATCTAGTTTAGCGTCGTGCTAAATTTCGTTCTGAATGCCGCTACTCTTTTCCCGCCGATCTGCCCTCGCCATGTTCGCCCAGAGCTATCTTTCCTCTCCGCGGCGAGCCCTAACCGCCCCAGAACTTCTGGACGCCCCTGATGAGTGGATCACCCGCTCTCTCTCCTGGGTAGAGGACATGCTGGCCAGGCAACCGCAATATAATTTCAGCGCCGGAAAGCTACAAACGCCAGAAGCGGCACTCCACCGTGCCGCGCTGATTCGTCTGGATGACGTGCTGCACATCGATTCAGCTCCAGACAAAGCTCTCATACACGACTGGTATCGCAACCGAATGCTGGCTACGGCCAAACGTATTGCAAACACCAAGGCCACCGTCACCAAGCTCTACGACCATGGCTGGTTCGTACAAACTCCCAGCACTCGCTTCGCCATCGACCTGGTTGGCGGGGCACCGCGCAATGCCAAATTCCAGATGTCGGAAGAAGCCCTCGACCTCTTCGTCAAATCTGCCGACGCTCTTTTCATCAGCCACTGGCATAGCGATCACGCAGACCCGGTGGTCGCCCGTAAATTTCTTGCTCACAACAAACCAGTCGTCGCACCAGCCGATGTCTTTCGCGATGAGCCAGATCTCCAGAAACGCTTGACCGTCCCCGAGCGCAGCCTCACCAAAGCCAGCACCTTCGGTAAGCTCTCCGTGATTGCTTTTCCCGGCCATCAGGGCAAAGACGTCATCAACAACTGCTACCTCTTCCGGAGTGCCGAAGGCCTCACCATCCAACATACAGGTGACCAGTCTAACGACGATGACTTCGCCTGGATCGATCAAATCCACAAAAGCCATCGAGTGGATATTTTCTTGCCCAACTGCTGGACCCCGCAGCCTCTACGCTTTTGCGCTGGCGTTAAGCCTAAGCTGATCCTCCCCGGCCACGAAAACGAAATGGCGCACACCGTCCCGCATCGTGAAGACTGGACTCAAACCTTCACCCGCTTTGAAGGCTGTCAGGGTCTCATGCTGCCCTTGTGCTGGGGGGAAGAAGTGATCTACAAGCCTTGATTGGGATAGGCGATTCGGTGCAACTGGTCTACGACAGGCCGCTCAATCCGCAGCTTCGCCCCGTCCACCCACTCCACCTCAAGCTTGTCCACCAGTGTGGAGGCTCCCAGCCCGAAATGGGCCACCGCTTCCTGCTGGCATAGGTAACCACTTCCGCAATCAATGACGCGAATCTGGCTTCTCCCTCCAGACTCGATTTTTACGACGGCACCTCGCGCCGGCGCTCCGGCCCCTGTTCGTGGTGAGACTCGAAGCCAGTGATTTCCATTGTTCCGAACCCCATAAAGACTCAGTGGCTGCGGCATCGACTCCCCATGCCCTAACAACAGCTCCAACATTCCGTCACCATTCCAATCTCCAACGACAGCACCCACGCCAAAACCATCCGGCTCCTCGGCCTCTCCGCAATCGATCTTCCGCCAGTCTCCATCCCGCCAGGCGAAGAGCCGGTTTCGTTGTCCGTGACAATGTATGAAGATCTCCTCATAGCCATCGTTGTCGAAATCAGCAACAACCACACTACGAGCATCTGCACGCTCGCTAAAGGCTTCAATCTCCGAGTCCCTGAAGATGGACTGCAACCCCTGTACAAAGAAGCGCTGTGGGCCCCTTGCGGTGGCACAAACGATATCGAGCAGGCCGTCTGCATTGGCATCGATCAGTGCGAGGCCGCGACCCTTGCCTTCGATGTCGGCCAGGCCGTGGAGTGCGGCATGGTCTTCAAATCGCCCCTGTGCATTCTGCACAAAGAGCATGTTCGCAATCCCTTCGTTGCCTGCGTAGATCTGCATCCCCTGACCCAGGATGGGGCCTGCTACCAGACTCCTCCCGCCCGCAATCCTTGCGAGGCCCAATACGGCCCCCGCTTCTTCGATCCTGTCCTGTCCCATTACTTCGTAGTAACGGAAAGGCCCGCCTTCATGGGCCACCAGGAAGCCAAATCGACCCATTCCAAAGCGATCCAGTGCAAGAACAGATTGGCTGGATTGGCCCCGCTCTTTCCGGCTCCAAAGCAGATCCATCCATCCGCCACGCCGCCATGCGAAGAGCCGGTCATCGAAGGTTTCCCCATTGGCCACGTAGAGTTCTTCACGGCCATCGCCGTCGGCATCTCCGGCGGCTACGCCCATGGTTGTCGAAAGATCATCGGTTAAGGGGGCGATTCCGACATCGAAGAAAGCGTCCCCACCCCATTTGAGAACCAGGTTTCTGCCGCCATAGGCCCCGGCATAACACTCGTCCATGCCATCACCATCGAGGTCGACGACACACATTCCGGTGTAAAGTTGCGCCGGGTTGTCCATCAACAATCGAGTCAGAGACTCAAACATGGGCTAGGCGGAGACAGGCGGGTTGTAGGACAACATCCGCAGGCATGATTCGCAGTTGAAGAGCTTGTCGGGATATTGACGGATCTGCTGCATCAGGGCAGGCCTGATGTTCATCATGCAAGCCGAACACATGGCTTCTGTGCACTCAGCAACCACAATGCCATCCTTGTGCTTGCGGCGCAGACGCTCGTAGGCTTCCAGAAGCTTTGGTGGCACTTCTTTACCCAATTGCTGACGTTCCCGGTAGATCTTGACGCCCTTTTTGCGGTCGACTTCACTGAGCGCTTTGGCTTCTTCTTTGCGCTTCTCAACTGCGACGCGCTCTTCAGCTAACGCCACTTCAGCCTGCTTGACGGTTGCGGCCAGCGTTTCGCCCTCTTCGAGCAAGCGCATTGAAGAGGCCTCGTTCTTAGTCGTCTCTGTCTCGCAAAAGGCAATCTCGTGCTGGAAGGCGGTGAGTTGTTCTTGCGTCGTCGCCTGCATCACTTGCTTCTTCAGTTTGGCGATCTTTTCGACGAAGTCGGCATTCGCGCCGCTGAGGCGTCGAATCTCTGTCTGATTTGAAGCTAATGCTGCCCGATCAGCTTCGAGTCGCCTCTCGTGCGATTCGAGTTGCTTTTCGAGTTCTGCGATTTTCTTGGGGAGTCCGCGAATCTCTGCCTCGAGTTGAGCGAGCTGACGGTCCATCCGTTGTAGTTGGAGTGCGAGTTGAACTTCCTGAGCCATGGAGTAGCTACAACTTACCACGCAAAAAGGGCAAACGGCGTTTTAATGGTCCAGCCATTGCATCCGTGGCCATTGCCAACTCCTCAACACCCAGCGCTCTTGCGGCAAAATAGAACACAATTGCACCTGACGGAATTGCTACGGCGAGCTGAGCCAGAAAGGGCATTTCATTCATTGCCCGAACAATCAGCCACACCACGGCGCCCATGGCAATCGTGGCTGCGAGGGCCTTTGAGAGGCTAGTCCAAAGCATGCGCCCGTACAAACCACCGATCCTCCTGCGCATAAGAAGAAAGAGGGTGATTGAGCTGAAGAGTGCGATCCCGGAGGTGGAAACGGCAAGACCTGCGTGCTTCATATCGAATACGTCCACCATGATTCTGGCCAGAACGTAGTTGACGATCACGCTGCCGAGAGAAACCAGCATAGGGGTGCGGGAATCCTTTAGAGCATAAAACGCAGGGCTCAAGACCTTGAGTGCTGAATAGCCGGTGAGCCCGGCGGCAAAGCAGGAAAGCGCGAGGCCGGTTTGTTGCGTATCGTAGGAATTAAATTGGCCACCCTGATAAATCGCACCAATCATAGCGCGGCCGAGAAGCACCAAGCCAGCCGAACTCGGGATGGTGAGCAAAAAAACCAGGCCCAAAGAGCGGGAGAGCGTTCGCCGGAATTCATCCCAATTCTCTGCGGCAGCGCTACGGGAAACTGCCGGTAGTGTGGCGCTTGCGATGGCGACGCCAAACAAACCCAGTGGCAATTGCATGAACCGGAAGGCATAGTTCAACCAGCTTACGGAGCCGTTTGCTCCCCGTACAGGATCGATCAGTTCAGAGGCAATGTTTGAGTTGACCAGGACATTGATCTGAGTTGCCGCATTTCCCAGAATGGCCGGCCCCATCATGATCAGGATGTGTCTGAGCCCGGGATCAGAAAAATCAAAGGTAGGTTTGAATTTAAAGCCTGCCTTGATCAATGCAGGTATTTGAAACCCGAGTTGCAGGGCACCACCGGCGAGAACTCCCCAAGCCATACCCTCGATTGCAGTGATCCCGAGGCGCGGGCCAAGCCAGGGGCCCGCAATCACGCCGACGATCACGCTGCCGATGTTGAAGAAAGTTGAAGAAAGAGCCGGAACTGCAAACTGCTTTAAGGAATTGAGAATCCCCATCGCCTGTGCAGCCAGGGCTACCAGGAGCAGGAAGGGGAACATGATCGAGGTGAGGTGGGCAGCCAGTTCCAGCTTGCCTGGAGTGTTCTTAAAGCCTGGTACTGCCAGATTTACCATCTCCTTGCTGAAGATGGCACCCAGGGCACAAATCAAACCCACAACCAGGATCAGCGTGGTGGCTACAAGATTGGCCAGGCGTGCCGCATCCTCGCGGCCTTTGTTTTGCAGGCTCGCGGTAAAGGCTGGAACAAATGCGCTGGAAAGCGCCCCTTCGGCGAAAAGATCGCGGGTTAGATTCGGAATCTGGAAGCCGATGCGATAGGCGTCGTAGGGCATGGTGGAGCCGAAGAGGCGGCTCATCACCATCTCACGCACCAATCCTGAGACGCGCGAAAGCGCTACCGCAAAACTCATGATCGAAGCGGATCGCACCACTCCTTTGGAAACCGTCGCAGAGGATTCTGCGGCACTTTGTTGTTCAGTCGGGCTCAGGCGCTTTCTGCTCCGTACAGTTCAAAGAAATGAGCAAGCGTCTGGATACCCAGATAGTAGTGATCCAGTTTGTACTTCTCGTTGGGTGAATGCAGCCCGTCGTCTGGAAGGCCAAAGCCCATCAGAATCGTTGGGATCCCAAGATACTGGTGGAACTCACCCACGATCGGAATCGAGCCTCCCGATCGCGTGAAGACTGTTTGTTTGCCCATCATGTCTGCGAAGGCTTTTGCCGCCACATCCATTGCAGGATGATTCGGATCCACCATCAGGCCAGGGCCTTTGGAAAGGATCTTCACTTCGCACTGAATACCCTTGGGTGCATTCTCTGCGACAAATGTCCTGACGGCTTCCACCACTTTGGCGGGATCCTGATTGGGCACCAGACGCAGAGAGACTTTGGCTGTGGCC
>JAPKYY010000656.1 GCA_026394095.1 Acidobacteriota bacterium
GTTGATTGAGCAAGTCCCCGGCAAAGTGTCGGGCCGTCCCATTGTTCGAGGCACGCGGATTTTGCCTGATGCTATCGTTAACAGCTTCGATGCAGGCGAAACGCTCGAGGAACTTTGTGAGGATTATCCCGGGCTTAGCGCAGCTCAGATTCAAAGGCTCATCGAGTTTGCTCATACAAAGCGCGGACAGAGCGTTTCGTGAAAGTGTTGCTCGATGAGAACCTTCCTCATCCACTGAGAACTCATTTGGGAAGCCATGATGTTTTCACGGTGCGCTACCAGGGATGGTCTGGACTGAAAAATGGCCAATTGCTGGGAAGTGCAGAGGCCGGTGGATTTGAGGTTTTTCTGACTGGGGACCAAACGCTGGGTATTGTCATTACTTAGTTTGAGACTTTTTGTGTTTTGTCAGAAGCAGATCGAGAACATCAAGTGGACGCCGGAAATTGGTCAGTTCGAGTTGTTGAATGGCTTCCTCAAAATCAACGAGGTTTCGATCGGCGGCGAGATCGAGAAGCCCGAGCGTGCCGGTAACGCGAAGACCCTTTGCCTGGGCAAGTTTGACACCTTTTCGATCATCGATGAGTAGTAAATCGGCTTGTAGCAAGATTGCCAATTGAATTGCCTGGGCCTCACCGGCATCGAGAGTGAGTATTAGCGGTTCGGCCTCCAGAGTTTCGTTGTGAAGTTCCAGCCACAGCGGGTTTGAATTAAGCCAGAGACGGACGGGGAGAGGGGCTCTGGGCGAAGTCAATTCCTGATAGACAACGGTAGGGACAATCACCTTTTCAAAGAGGGCGGGCAGCAGATGTACCTGCCCGATCAACACGAGGTAATTGAGTGGCCCCGTGTCTGCGACGACAATTCTCATTGCCTGAAAACTCTCATGGGCTAAAGACCGAGAGCTTTTAGGGCCTCGCGTTCACTCTCAAAATCCGGGGTGTGCCAGCAGGCTGACGGCTTTCGACGACTTTCCCAGCTTCCCCACTCCCCTATGGCGAGGAAGTTGCGGGTCAGAGTTGCGGGTCAGGCTAGCCTGGCTAGGGCGGAGGCAATGTTGTTGAGGGCGCGGGTGAGGGTTTTGCGGGAAGTGCCGAGGTTCATCCGCATATGGCCGACGCCGTTGTGGCCGTAGTTGGTGCCGGGGAGGATTTGTACCTTTGCTTCTCGAATGAGGTAGTCGCGGATGATGGCTTCAGCTGTGATCGGGCGGCCGGGGCCGGTGCGAAGCTTTTCCGCTTGGACCGCCTGCGCTTGGGCGCCAATCTTATCGATCAGAGCAGTTACATCCACCCAGGCCAAATAGGTGCCCTGGGCCTTTTGATATTTCATGAGCGGAATCTTTTCGCTGATGAATTTTTCGAGGTAGTCGTGATTGGCGTCGAGGTAGGCGATGACTTCGTTGAGCCATTCTTCGCCGCCGGTGAGAGCCGCATGCGAGGCCACCATTCCCATCGTGTTCATGTCTACACGGTGGCCGGTGGCGGCGATGCGGCGGATGTATTCCGGGTTGTCGGAGAAGAGCCAGCCGGATTTGAGTCCGGAGAGGTTGAAGGACTTGCTGGCCGATTTAAAGGTGACACTGTTCATGACCACGTCGCGATTTTCGAGTGAGGCAAAGGGCGTATACTTTTGGCCTTTGGTGACGAAGTCACAATGCACTTCATCGACGAGGATGACTACGCGACGCCGGGTGCAGAGTTCGCCGACGGCGAGGAGTTCTTCTTTTGTCCAGACGTTGCCGGTGGGATTGTTGGGGTTGCAGAGGATGAGCGTGTTGGTGTCGCGGGAGATGTGTCGGTCGAGAGCTTCGAGATCCATCTGATAGCGGCCGTCGCGGAAGCGTAATGGAGATTCTTCTGCGATGCAGCCGGCGGCACGGATGGGGCCGAGGAAGCCGTCATAGGTGGGGGTGAGGAGGAGGACTTTCGAGCCCGGCGGCGAGAAGGCACGGATGCCGCTGATGAGACTGGCGGTGACACCGGTGGATAAGAGGAGGTTGGCCGGATTGATGGTGATTCCGTAGCGGCGCTGGTTCCAGTCGATGATGGCCTGGTTGAAGGACTGGGGAATGGCAAGGTAGCCGAAGGACTCGTGCCGAACGCGAGCCGTGAGAGCTTTGGTGATGACCGGCGAGGAACGGAAGTCTGTATCCGAGATGCCCATGGGGACGTCGATCGCATCTTTGCCATAGATGCGGGCCTGTGCGTCCCACTTGGTGGAGTCGCTGCCGTAGCGGTCATAGGGGGTATCGAAATCGAATTCGTCTCCGGCTAATGCTGGGGCGCTTGCCGCCAGAAGTGGGGCGCCGAATAAGGCCCGGCGATGGAATTTGAGATGGATAGACACTATAGAAGCCTTAGGGATCGATTAGAGCATCTTTACGGGTAGAAGTGGGGGCGCG
>JAPKYY010000090.1 GCA_026394095.1 Acidobacteriota bacterium
CTGCCCGCGCGATATTGGCCCCGCCACAACTTGCCGTCACATCCCGTTCGTAGCCATCGGCATCCTTCTCGGTCACCACAAACACCTGCGTCGCATCCTGTCCATGCAATTCAATGCGCGGTGGATAAACCGTAACAGCCGCCACCACTGGCAGCGCTGCCATCACAAACAAAGCCAATCTCACATGCCACCTCTTCGAATCTGAATCGGATGCGATCTCCCGATCACCACTCCACCCACTCTACCTACCAAAACAAACTCGCCAGGTGCTTTCTCCGTTGCCCGCACCAAAACTTCAGCCCGCGTATCGGCAACAGCCACCGGCTTCGTCTCGAGCGTCAGGCCTTCCGCAGCCGCCTCCAGCGTCAATTCCAGCGCATCCTTACCCGCATCGAGCCGCGTCACAATCGCAGTAAACTTGGTCGCTCCCCTGGCATCCAGCCGCATCGTCTCGGGCACCGCCAGCACTACGCCCGGTGCATCAGCCACAGTCACCCGTAAAGCTTCCTCCTCGGCATCACCGATAAACCTCACCCGGTTCCTGAAATACCGTGCCTTCCCGGTCCTCACCACCGTCTCTCCATCCATCACGCCACGCCCCATAAACCGAACCTGCCCCAGCGCAAGCGGCGCATCACCCGCCACCCGGAAACTCACTTCCACATTGGTCCCATCCAGATAATGCGTCTCTCCACAAGTGCCTGTGTAGGGAGTGTTCTTCGGCTCTGCCACAACAGGCTGCACCGTCACCCCAGCCGGCAGATTCTCGGCCCAAACCTCAACCGGCGCGGTCCACCCCTCAAGCCGCCTCACCCGCACCAGCACCACATTATCCCGGCCCCGGTAAAGCGTATCGTCAGTTCCCACCACCTTCACCGAGAAATCCGGCTTCGCTTCCTTGATCGTCAACCGGTACAGAAAACTCGGGTCCCCGCGAAACTGAGCATCTCTCACCGCAGCCACATACCGCCCCGCCTTCGGCAACCGAAACACCAGATGCGGATCGAGATTCGCCGGCTCCTTGCCGGTATTTGTTGTCGGGTCATCCTGATAAGCCAGCCGCTTGCCAGCTTCGTCATACAGCACCACCATCGGATCGGTCAGATACCCAAGCTGCATTCCCTCAACATCAAGCACCACCGTCTTTGCTTCCTCCACCCGGAACACAAAAAAATCTGTCGCCTTCGCCCGGTCCAGCACTCCGTTCGCAACAACAGGAAGATCCACCGGTTTCGGGTCTCTGCGATTCCGGGCCGACCCATCCGACACATCTACTTCTCTGTACTGCGAAACCACAAACGGCACAGGCATCGTCGCCCCATCAACATGCAGGCGATGCTCACCAAGCCGCAACCCCTTCGGCACTACAATCCTCACCCGCGCTCGGCTCCCACTCGTCCGCAACACATCACCCTCAGCCAGCCCATCCCCCAGCGTCACCCGCTTCACACCATCCAGATTCACCCCCCGCAATTCCAGCTCAACCGTCTCCCCTTGCCGTCCCCCAGCCGGCATCGTCAGATCCACATGCGGCATCCTCCCTGCCACCAGCCGGTAATCCGACACATCCGACCCCGCCTCGCTCGACCCATAAACCCGCAAAAAGTAAGCCCCATCCTTCGGTGCCAGAAAAACAACATGCGGGTCTTTAAATCCGTAATAGTCGTCCGAGTAGGCCAGCTCCTCCCCCTTCGCGTCCAGCACCCCGATTACCGCATCCGTATTCGCCCCATTCCGCGTTGCCAATACATCAAAGGTCAACCGCTCCCCAGCCTTGGCCTCAAACCGGAAGTAGTCATAATCCCCAGCCTTCAAGATCCCGTTCACCAGGGCAGGGAAGACAAGCCCTTCGGCCTTCTCACGCGAGTCGTTCGGCTCCTTCTCACTCCGCTCCGCCAGCGTATTCACATCAAAATACCCAATCGCCGATCCATGCCCGCAAAGCAATCGAAAATCATGCCGCCCCGGTTCTGTATCCGCCGCCAGGCTGATCTTTGCGACAACCCGGTAAGCCTCAGCCTTGACGATCTCCCCACGCAGCTTCCCCGACCCAAAAACAATCTCTTTTGCCCCCTGAAGATTGCGCCCCGAAAGAGTCACCGTAACGCTTGTTCCGCGTTGTCCACCATGCGGAAAGGTCCCCTGGATTTGGGGCCAGATCGGCGGAATTTTCGTCTGCCCCAAAAGCACCAAACCAAGTCCAGTCAAAAGGAACATGGCTCGAATCATGAACGAATCTTATCTGATTCGCCAGTCGCCAACAACATGCAACTACATCAATTGACGAACGGTCCGCAACAACAACTCGCTATCCACCGGCTTCGGCAGATATCCCTGCATCCCTTGCGACAGGCACAAGATCCGGTATTCATCCCCGGCATTGGCCGTCAGCGCCAGCACAGGAGTCCGCTCATACCCACTGATATCCCGCAGCCGCGTAGTGGTCTCGATGCCGTCCATCCCGGGCATTTGCAAATCCATTACCACCAGATCAAACCGCTCTGCCTCGGCCTTCGCCAGCCCCTCAGCGCCGCTGGTAGCCAGCGTCACCTTATACCCGCCTCGCTTCAGATATGCTTCCGCCACCTTGCGTGCAGCCTCGTTATCGTCCACCACCAGCACCTTGCGGTCTGTCGGCCTCACAAAAGTCGTCTCAAGATTCGAATACCCCAGCGGAATCGTAAAGGCGAACAAGCTTCCCTCACCTGGCTTACTCTCCACTGTCAGATCCCCACCCATCGCCTTCGATAAACCTTGCGCGAGTGTAAGCCCCAGTCCCATGCCCGAATAGCGCCGCGCCAGTCCACTCTCAAGTTGTTCAAACGATTCAAATATCTTCTGAATCTGGTCCCCATCCATCCCAATGCCCGTGTCCCTGATCTCAACCGTCAGGAGAAACAAGTTCGCATCGCTCACATGCGGCTCTACCCTCACCGCCAACTCCACCTGCCCCTTCTCAGTGAATTTCACCGAGTTCGAGAGCAAATGCTGCAGCAACTTCCGAAACCGCAAATCATCGCCCCGTGCCGCTTCCGGCACATCGTCTGAGATCCGCAAATAAAACGCAATCCCCTTTTGCCGCGCCTTTACCAGCCACTGCGCCGCCAGCGATTCTATCGCTTCCTGCAACAGAAACTCGCTGTTGTCTATCTGTGAATCTCCAGCCGCCAGCGCTGTAAATTCCAGCGTCGACGACAACACCGAATACAGTTCTTCCGCACACGCCTTCGTTAGCTGTACATACTCTTTTTGCTCGCTGTTCAGATTCGACTGTTCCAGCAAACTCGTCATCCCGAGGATCCCGCTCAACGGCGTTCGCACCTCATGATTCAGCGCCGCCAAAAACTGGCGCTTCAGACGATCTATTTCAAGGCGCTCCGACATCTACCCGCATATCGGCAAAACACCTTAGCTTCTTTAGAAAGCCGTGATTTATTTCAACATTCCTTGCACACCCGCAATCAGCGTGCAGGTGACGACGTGGAAGAGCCAACCGTAATGGATCCAACGTCTTGTGTACTTTATGACGAGCCGGACATCTTGATAAGCCATGGGACAGTACGATTGTCCCTAAGGTTTTAGCCTTATGGTGCTATTGAGGGTACTGTCTAAGGCCCTATTCGGTACTAGTAAAGCCCCGGCTCC
>JAPKYY010000044.1 GCA_026394095.1 Acidobacteriota bacterium
TCCACTGGCATCAGAAACAGTTTCACGAATGGAGTTGTTAGAAACGTTTACAACCTTGATGGCAGCAGCGGGAATGGAAGCGCCAGTGGCGTCGGTGACGGAACCAATCAGGGTTCCTGCAGTTTGCTGTCCGAACAGGGAGACTCCAGCAAACAGGAGTGTTAGCAATGATATACGAAGCAACATTTGCTGCAATCATATCAGGCTTTGCAACAGAAATGAAATTTGGGCCGGGGAAGCGCTAAGCTCACCCGGCCCAAATCTCTTCGAAACTGATGTAAAACTAGACTACGTCGACGCCCATCGAGCGGCAAGTGCCCTTCACCTGATTGATCACACCTTCGAGGTCGAAGCTGTTCAAGTCAGGCATCTTGGTCTTGGCGATCTCTTCTACCTGCTTCATCGTGATCTTGCCAACCTTGTTCTTGTTCGGTTCTTTCGAGCCGCTGGTGATACCAACAGCCTTCTTGATCAAAACCGGAACCGGCGGGGTCTTGGTGATGAAGGTGAACGAACGATCCGAATAGATCGTGATCACAACGGGAATGATCAGCCCGGCCATGTCAGGCGCGGATGTCTTCGCGTTGTATGCCTTGCAGAATTCCATGATGTTGACGCCCTGCGGACCGAGCGCCGTGCCGACCGGAGGTGCGGGAGTGGCTTTGCCCGCGGGGATTTGCAGCTTAACCGAGCCAGTTACTTTCTTTGCCATTTGTGCTTATACCTTCTCTACTTGTAAGAAATCGAGTTCGACAGGAGTGGAGCGTCCGAAGATGGTCACCATCACGCGCAGCGTATTGCGCTCGTGATTGACTTCGTCCACCTTGCCCGAGAAATTGTTGAACGGCCCGTCGACGATGCGTACCGTTTCGTTCTTTTCGTAATTGACCTTGGGCCGCGGAGCGTCGCCCGTCTTGGTCTGGCGGAATAGAACTTTATTCACTTCATCCGCTGTGAGCGGCACAGGGGTGTTGCCACCACCAACAAATCCAGTCACGCGCGGAGTGTTCTTTACTTCGTGCCAGAGCTGATCGTCCATCTCCATCTGGATCATGACGTAGCCCGGGTAGAGCATCCGGTCGCTCGTAACCTTTTTGCCATTCTTCATCTCGACCACTTGCTCTTTAGGGATCAGAATCTGCCCCAAACGGTGATCGAAGCCAAACGCTTCCGCGCGGCTCTTCAAACTCTCAGCTACTTTGTTTTCAAAACCAGAATAGGTATGAATGATGAACCAGTTCATGTTGGCATGAGCCGGATCGGCACCCGCTTCTACTTCAGGCGCTTCTTCTACGGCTACTGCTTCAGCCGCAATTTCTGGTTCTGCACCAGCTTCGATTGTTTCGTCAAATTCCGCCATAAGGACCTCGGGAAACTACTTCGCGCTCAATTTGAAGATCTGCGTTACGCCGCGGGCGAAGAGTTGGTCGACGACAGCGAAATAAGCCGCGAACAAAAACACGCTCGTCACGACAACGGTAGTCGTCGCAATTACCTGCTTGCGGCTTGGCCAGGTGACCAGTCGCATCTCCTTTTGGAGGTCTTCAAAGTACTCTTTTGTGCTATCGACCCACGAAGAGGCCTTTTCAAGTGTATTTTCGTTCGCCATGTGATGCTTTCTCCGGGCTCAACCTCTTTGGGCTGGCGGGGAATGAAGGAAGATTTGGCAGGGGCGGAGGGATTCGAACCCCCAAAGGCGGTTTTGGAGACCGCAGGTTTACCGTTAGCCTACGCCCCTATCTCTGGATCTCACTCTAGTATAAAACAATCGTGGACTGAAACCCAATAAGAGTTCAGCCCCCAGACCAAAGCAAGTTAAAAACCTACTCGACGATTTCTGATACCGTGCCGGCACCGACTGTACGGCC
>JAPKYY010000343.1 GCA_026394095.1 Acidobacteriota bacterium
AAGCCCATCGCCTCGTAGATGATGCCGGAGTAGAAGTCGACGTTCGGGTAGAGGCGGCGCTTGACGAAGTATTCATCGCTCAATGCGATCTTCTCAATCTCGCGGGCGATGTCAACCTTCGCGTTGCGACCGGTGACGGCGAAGACGCTGTCGGCTGCTTCCTTAATAACTTTTGCGCGAGGGTCGTAATTCTTGTAGACGCGGTGGCCAAAGCCCATTAGCTTGCGCTCACCCTTCTTCACACTCTCGATGAAGCTCGGGATGTGATCGGGGGTGCCAATTTCGTCGATCATACGAAGTACTTCTTCATTGGCTCCGCCATGCAGCGGGCCGCTGAGAGAAGCCGCTGCGCCGGCCATGCTGAGGAAGGGGTCGGCTTGTGCTGAACCAACGACGCGCATTGTAGAGGTGGAGCAGTTTTGTTCGTGGTCTCCGTGGAGGATAAAGAGAATGTCGAGCGCGCGGGCCAGAACAGGGTTGGCCTGGAATTTGGGCTCGGCCATTTTCCAAAGCATGTTCATGAAGTTTGCCGTGTAGCTGAGATCGTTGTCCGGGTAGACGAAGGGCAGACCGTTGGTATGGCGATAGGCGTAGGCAGCAAGGGTCGGCATCTTGGCAATCAGACGGATTGCCATCAGCTCGCGGACTTCCGGGTCTTCGACATTGCGCGCGTCGGGATAGAAGGTAGACAGGGCGGCGATTGAGCTTACCAGCATGCTCATCGGATGGGCATCGTAGCGGAAGCCCTCCATGAACTTCTTCATGTTCTCGTGAATGAAGGTGTGCTTGGCAATGCGAGCCGTGAAGGTGGCCAGCTGGTCTGCGTTTGGCAGTTCCCCGTATAGCAGGAGGTAGGCTGATTCGAGGTAGGTCGACTTCTCGGCCAATTGCTCGATCGGATAGCCGCGGTAGCGCAAGATCCCCACATCGCCGTCGATGTAGGTGATGCGGCTTTCGCAAGCTGCCGTATTCAAGAAAGCGGGGTCATATGACATGACCCCGAAATCTTTTTCATCTGCTTTGATCTGCCGAAGATCCATGGCCCGGATGTTGCCATGCTTTAGCGGCAAGTCATACGTCTTGCCGGTCCGGTTGTCTGTAATAGTTAGGCTGTCGTTCCCCATGCTCGCTGTTGGCTCCAAATATGAATTATGTCTCGGAATCGAGTGCTCTGGAACAACCCCCTGTCAATTTGTTTTCAGAATCTGGGTAACGAGATCCGCTTTGTTTCGTCCGTGTTAGAGTAGGCACAATCTGGGTGATAGCAATGAACCGTAATCTCCGAGCCTTTTGCGCAGTACTCTTGCTGGCCGGAGCTTGTCTGGCCTTCCAAAGAGGCAGGGGCCGATTGCCCTTCCTGCAGGACGACGATGAGCCAGAACCGTACCCGGTTGATGCCGCTGAAAAGACGGAATGGGTTTTTGCCCGCCTTCGATATAACTCTTACCGCCAGGGTGCCGGCAGTTGGGGTGTGAGGGGGAGCTGGTCGACAGACTACCCAAAAGCAGAACGCCATTTTGCACAGGGCATCCGCCGTCTGTCACGCGTCCACGTGCGAAGCGTAGAAGAAGTGGTGGATCTTGATACGGACAAGATCTTCGACTATCCCTGGATTTATGGTGTTGAGGTGGGGCACTGGGATTTGTCCGATTCCCAGGCAGCCAAGCTTCGTGAGTACCTCAACCGGGGCGGCTTTTTGATGGTGGACGACTTCCACGGATCCATTGAGTGGGAGATCTTCATGCGCTCGATGAGCCGGGTATTTCCGGATCGACCGGTGGTGGATATCCCGAACAAGGATGCCATCTTCCACATGCTCTTTGATCTCGATGACCGAATCCAGATCCCGGGTATCGTCATGTTCTATACAGGCAATACCTACGAACAGGATGGTGTCAAAGAGAAATGGGGAGCGATCTATGACGAGAAGGGCCGGATAGTAGTTGCAATGTGTCACAACATGGACTTGGGGGACGCTTGGGAACACGCCGACATGCCACAGTATCCGGAGCGATACACTTCGATGGCCTACAGAATTGGATTAAACTACATCATCTACAGCATGACGCATTAAGCGGGCATCTAAAGAGCGCGAATGTTTGAATCGTTGTTCCTCTATCCATCCCGGCTATTCTCCAAAGGCGAATTCCTTTTCGCCTCCGGCTGGCCGGTCTGGCTGCTGATAGCCCTCTCGCTCGGCATCATTGCGGGCGTCGCCTTTTTGGTTTTGAGGGAGAAGAAGGGAAGGCGCTGGATCACCATCGCCGCACTGCAGGCCTTTGTACTTTGCCTGGTGCTATTCATGCTCTGGCGCCCGGCGCTTCGAGTTACGGCCCTCAAGCCACAGCAAAATGTCATCGCGGTAGTAGTAGACGACTCGCGCAGCATGCTTCTCAAGCAGGACGAGACTACCCGCGTGGCTTCTGCCAAACAACTGCTGAACGACGGTTTGCTTGAAAAGCTTCGGAACCGCTTTCAGGTTCGCGTCTACCGTGCTGGCAATAATCTGGAGCGAATCCAGAGTCTTGAGGCGGTAACGGGAAGCCAGGCCACTACGCATCTGGGTGGAGCTATGAAGCAGATGATGGAAGAGTCTGCCAGCCTTCCGATTGGGGCTGTGGTGCTTCTTTCTGACGGAAGCGATAACTCTGGCGGCATGGAGTCAGAGACCCTTGGCGAAATTCGGCGGCGTAAGATTCCTATCCATACTGTTGGGTTTGGGGCAGAGCGCCTCACTAAAGATCTCGAAGTGATGGAGCTAGATGTTCCACCTCGAGCGCTCTCTGATAGCCGCATTGGAGCTGCCGTTACCTTCCGTCATTACGGATACAAGGGGCAGAAGGCAAAGCTGGCGCTGATGGCTGATGACAAGATTGTCTCTTCTCGCGAAGTCACGTTGGGTGATGAGGGAACTCCTCAAACCGAGACGATGCTCTTTAATGCCGGGCTTGCCGGTGCTCGGAACGTCAAGGCGACCATCGTAAAACTGGCTGAAGAAGAGAACCCGAACAATAACGCCCAGAGCCGCTTGATCAATGTCGAGAGTCTGAAGCCTCGCATCCTTTATGTCGAAGGCGAGCCGAAGTGGGATTTCAAGTTCATCCGCAGAGCGCTTGAGGGTGACCGCAATCTGCAACTGACGACGATGCTGCGCACGACGCAGAACAAGATCTACCGTCAGGGGATCGAGGAGCCAAAAGAACTCGAACAGGGCTTTCCTGACAAAGAGGAAGACTTGTACAAGTTCAGTGGCCTCATCATTGGCGGTGTCGAGGCCAGTTGGTTTACTCCTCAACAACAAGCCATGATCAAGAATTTCGCCGACCGCAGGGGCGGTGGTGTACTTTTCCTCGCCGGCAGGGGGGCTCTGAGCGATGGTGGTTGGGCGGCGAGTTCTGTATCAGAGATGATTCCTATCTCGCTGACGGATCGTAAAGGTACATTTCATCGAGACCCGGCAACTACCGAATTGACCGATGCCGGGCGAGACAGTCTCATTGTTCGCATCGAAGAAGACACCCAGAAGAATGTGGACAGATGGAAGAAGCTTCCATTTATGGCGAACTATCAGGAGACCGGCCCGGCAAAGCCCGGTGCTACTGTTCTGGTGGACGCGCTGCCGACCAGTAAAGGACGCTTTCCTTTATTTGTGACGCAGCGATATGGCCGCGGACGGAGTTCCGTTTTTGCTAGCAGTGGTACCTGGCGCTGGCAGATGAGCCAGGATGTGAAGGACATGAGCCATGAACTTTTCTGGCAACAGACCTCCCGCTGGCTGGTAAATGAGACGCCACCTCAAATCAGCGCAAGCCCTTCGAAACAACTACTGCTGGACGATGGCAATGTGGAGTTCC
>JAPKYY010000270.1 GCA_026394095.1 Acidobacteriota bacterium
ACCGAAGTCAAAGTCAGCCGGAATCTTGCGGGCTTCTCCTTCATGCAGCCGGTCCACCTGGCGTTGTTGTTGTGAAAGATATCCCTCGTACTTCAGTTCTGTCTCGACAGTAGTCAGAAGTCCGAATTTCAGCGGAGCCCCCACTTGCTCCTCCAGGTAGCCCTGAATCTTTGAGATGGAAGCTTCCGGTCGGCGTAGCCAGTGGGCAAGGATCGGTCGATCGTCAAAATGGAGCTCCAGACCTGTGATTCGCCCCGGAGCCACCCGTTTCTCCTGTAGAACCACCTGCAACCGCTCTTTCAGCTCGAGCTTCTCCTCAAATCGACGTTTGCGCTCTGCACAGGCCAAACCGATCTTGATCGCAATCGGAGTGAGCCTCTCATCGGCATTGTCGATCCGCAGGTTCAAACGGAACTCGGCGCGAGAGGTAAACATCCGGTATGGTTCGTCAGCTCCCTTGCTCACCAAATCATCCACCAGGATTCCGCCATACGCCTCGTTTCGGGCCAATACGACCTCTCCATTGCCCGAAACTTTGAGTGCCGCATTCAACCCGGCAAGCAAGCCCTGAATTGCCGCCTCCTCATAGCCGCTTGTCCCGTTGATCTGCCCCGCTAGGAACAATCCCGGGTATCGCTTCACTTCGAGGCGGTGATCCAGCTCTCGAGGGTCAATCGCATCGTATTCGATGGCGTAGCCTGGACGAATCATCTCCGAGTCTTCCAAGCCTTCGATTGAGGCGATCATCGCCGCCTGTACATCAATCGGCATACTCGTCGACATGCCGTTTACGTAAACTTCGTTCGTATCGAGACCCTCGGGTTCCAGAAAGAGCTGGTGCCGGATGCGGTCGGGGAATTTTACGATCTTGTCCTCTATACTAGGACAATATCTTGGGCCGACCCCTTCGATCTGTCCACTATATAGGGGGCTACGTGGGATGGCCTCTGACAAGACCGCATGGGTCTTCTCATTCGTATAAGCCAGGAAGCACTGAATCTGCTTTTGTGTGATCTTGTCGGTGAGGAAACTGAACGGAGTTGGCACTGCATCGCCGTCCTGCGGCTCAAATTTCTTCCAGTCAATCGTCCGTCCATCGAGCCTCGGCGGAGTCCCCGTCTTCAGCCGCGTCCACTGCAAGCCCAAACCACGCAACTGTTCTGCCAGCAGATTGCTCGGGGCCTCACCGTTTCTGCCGCAATTGTAGGTTGTCTCGCCCACATGCGCCACGCCCTTCAAAAAAGTGCCAGTGGTCACAATCACCGCACCAGACAAAAGATCCCGGCCGTCTGCAAGACGAACACCGTTCACCTTGCTTCCACCTTCGATCACGAACGAAGCCACTTCTGCCTGCAGGATCCGCAAATTCACTTCCTGCTCAAGAACCTCTTTCATCCGGGTGCGATACAGCTTCTTGTCGCATTGCGCTCTCGGGCTCCACACTGCCGGGCCGCGGCTCGTATTCAGAAGCCGAAACTGAATTCCAACCGAATCGGTTACCTCACCCATCACCCCGCCAAGGGCGTCGATCTCGCGAACCAGATGTCCTTTGGCGATGCCGCCAATGGCCGGGTTGCAAGACATTTGGGCGATCAGATCAATGTTCATCGTGATCATTGCCGTCTTCAGGCCCAGGCGCGCACAAGCGCGCGCCGCCTCACAACCGGCGTGGCCGGCGCCAACAACAATCACGTCATATCGACTTTGCTTCATCGGAAACTGCATTTTGGGTGGTCTTCAGCCTATTCTAGCTTTTGGAGGCATTTTCTCTTTGAACATCTTGATTGTCGGATCCGGCGGCCGCGAACACGCCATTGCCTGGCGTTGTGCACAAGAAGGCCACAAGGTCTATTGCACACCCGGAAATCCTGGCATCGCCCAAGTAGCGGAATGTATCCCGCTTGCCGAACAAACTCCAGAACTCTTTCTTCAGGTAGCAAATCTGATTAATGCCGAACTCACCATCGTTGGCCCCGAGGCTCCACTGGTGGCTGGCATTGTCGATCACTTTGAAGCCCACGGCCGCCGCGTCTTCGGCCCCACCAGCAAAGCGGCACAGCTGGAAGGCAGCAAAGCGTTCTCCAAAGAATTTATGGCCCGGCACGGAATCCCAACCGCGCGCTTCCAGGTTTTCGATTCCCTGGCCGAAGCCAAGGCCGGCCTTGCCCGCTTCGACTATCCGGTTGTACTCAAAGCCGACGGCCTCGCCGCCGGCAAGGGAGTCGTGATCGCCAAGACCAAGACTGAGGCAACGCAGGCTCTCGAAGATCTTTTCTCCGGCGCACTCGTCGGTTCAGCGGGCTCCCGCGTTCTGATCGAAGATTTCTGGCGCGGCGAAGAAGTGAGTTTCATTGCGATTTGCGACCATGACACCGCGCTGCCCCTTCCGCCAACGCAAGACCACAAGAACATTTTCGATAATGATCAGGGGCCAAATACCGGAGGTATGGGCGCATATTGCGATGACCGCATCCTCACCGCAGAACAAAAGGCCCACATCCTCGAACACGTCATACTCAAAACTCTTCGGGGCATGGCCAGCGAAGGCGCTCCCTTCCGCGGCTTCCTTTACGCAGGCCTGATGATGACTGCCGACGGTGCCAAGGTTCTCGAATACAACGTCCGCCTCGGCGACCCCGAAACTCAGGCCCTGCTCTATCGCATCGAAGGTGGCTTCGTGCAAACCATCCTGGCGGCAACCGAAGGCCGTCTCCCGACTGCCAAATTGCAGCTGAGCGAAGGCGCAACTGCCTGTGTCGTAATGGCTGCTCACGGCTATCCGGCCAAGGTCCGCACCGGTGACAAAATCGAAGGCATCGAAAAAGCAAAAGGCGCCACCGTCTTTCAGGCCGGAACCCGAATGGACAATGGCGCACTGGTGACTGCCGGTGGACGCGTTCTCGGCATTACCGCCTCTGGCCGCGATCTGAAATCTTCTCTCAATCATGCCTACGCTGCTCTTGAAAACATCAGCTTTGATGGCATGCAGTTCAGAAGGGATATTGGCCAAAAGGGACTAAAACGCTACACTGTTTAACAAGTGGGGACGTAGCTCAGCTGGATAGAGCGTCCGCCTCCTAAGCGGAAGGTCGGCAGTTCGAATCTGCCCGTTCCCACCACTTACCTCTTCTTGTAAACAACGGGCCGCGCGGGATCAAACTTCTTCATCTGAAGAGAATTGGCCCCAACCTCCAGACGATCCCCATCAAAGCGCATCTCCATGATGCCCTTGCCATCAATGTCGAAAACAAAGTCATTCTTGTCGGGAGCAAGTGCAATCGGGTCACATTCAAAACCATAGGTGCGAACCGCCAGGCTCACATCCTTCCAACCCTTGTTCACTTCAATCCACGCAACGCCTTCGTTATCGGTGCGGGAAATCTTCAAACCAGATGTGGTGTCGACGGCGATATCGATATTGGCAACCCCATGTCCGTTGGCGCCCATCACCGTAATCTTCAAGCCAGGGAAAGCAGCCTTTGCACTTTTCTTCAGTAAAAAGCCCTTGGTTGGAGGTGCATCACTGTGCAGCTCAACAGCGCTCCCGTT
>JAPKYY010000121.1 GCA_026394095.1 Acidobacteriota bacterium
AGTGGACCGCCTTCGAAGGCAAATACCCCTTCGCCTTCGCCCAACTCAACATTGCGCAAGACTGGCAACAGTTTCGCGCTGCCCTCTCCCGTTTCCCAGGCCCCGGCCACAACTTCATTTATGCCGACACCGATGGCAACATCGGCTACCAGGCGGCCGGTAAGTTTCCGGTCCGCAAAATTGCCGACAGCGGTGTCCCTCTCGATGCGCGTAATCCAGACAACCAATGGCAGGGTTTCATCCCCTTCGACGAGCTGCCTTCAAGCTTTAACCCCAAGGGCGGCGTGCTCATCAGCGCAAACGAAAACCCCTTCCCGAAAGACTACAAATACAATGTCTCGGGCATCTTCACCCCACCCTACCGGCAGCACCAGATCGCCAATCTTCTCGCCACAAAACCCAAGTGGCAAGCGTCCGAAATGGCTGCGATCCAGAAAGATGTCTACTCTGCTTTTCATCACTTCTTCGCCCAGCAACTCGTAAAGGCCGGCCGATCCCGCAAGTCCACACGAGAAGATTTCACAGCGGCGCTAGAGGTGCTCGAAGGCTGGAATGGCCAGATGGAAATTGGCCTCGCCGCACCGATGATCTCCGTCCTGGCCTATGAAGAATTCAAGCGCGCCATCATGCGCAGCGTCACCACCGTGCCGATCAACTTTGATTCCCACTTCGCCCCGTCTATTGTGGAAAACATGCTCCGCACACGCCCCAAGAACTGGTTTGCCGACTACGACCAAGCCCTCATACAGTGACTGCTCGATGCCCTCGACTCGGGGGTCAGGCAACAGGGCAAGAACCCCAAGTTCTGGGATTATGGCCGCTTCAATCGCATCGCAATCCCCAACCTCGTTCTAAGTGAAGCTGTCACGATTGGCAAATTCATTGCCCGGCCCTGGATGCCCTTTGCCTCCGCCATCAGCACTCTCCGCCTCCCGCTCGTCGACAACTACGTGCAAGCCGGTCCTGCCCCCTTAAGCGGCGGGGTACAAACCGTCAAACAGGTGACGAGCCGCGTCGGCCCTGCCTTCCGTCTCGTGGCCGACACCGCAGACTGGGACAACTCCGCCTTCACCATCACCCTCGGTCAAAGCGGCCATGCTTTCTCTTCGCACAGCAAAGACTACTGGGAGAGCTACTACAACGGCAATCCTGTCTTGCTCCCCTATAAAAAAATAGAGGCGGAGGCCGTACTCCGGCTCCGCCCCAGATAACACTTCTAAAGAGAGAAATTTACTTCAAAGACTTTTCAATCGCCGAGGTCAGCTTCGCGTCCATCGGGTCCACCCCGGGCTCAAAGCGTTCAATCACCTTGCCGTCCTTGCCAACCAGAAACTTCGTGAAATTCCACTTCACATCGCCGCCGGTCCTGGTCAGGTAGCTGTAGAGAGGAGTGATGTTGGAACCCTTCACTTCCACCTTTGACATCATCGGAAAGCTAACATCATAGTTGCGCTTGCAGAAAGTCGCGATCTCTTCATTCGATCCCGGCTCCTGTGCGCCAAAGTTATTGGCCGGCACCCCAACGATCACAAAGCCCTGTGCCTTATACTTCCGGTACAGTTCTTCGAGGCCCTTGTACTGCGGCGTATAACCGCACTGGCTGGCCAAATTCACAAACAACACGGGCTTACCCGCAAACTCTTTAAGTGCCACCGGCTTGCCGGCAATCGAGTTCATCGTAAATTCATGCGTAGAATCGGCTGCAGACATGGTGAGAATGGCTCCGAGGAATAGAGATACTAGAATTTTCATCAACTAAGAGATGCCGCAGCGGCAGAAAAGGTTAGGAACTTTTTTCTTGAATCCACCGAATCAAAAGCGTGAGCAGTGGGCTTGGTACTCCTACGACTGGGGCAATTCCGCCTTTTCCACCACCGTCGTCACCCTCTTTCTCGGCCCCTACCTCACCTCGCTCGCCAAAGCCGCCGTCGCCGCTGACGGCAAAATCCACCCGCTCGGCCTCGCAATCGATCCGCGTGCCCTCTGGAGCTACCTCATAGCCCTCTCGGTAATCCTCCAGGTTCTCGTCCTGCCCCTGGTCGGCGCAATCGCCGATTACGGCCACAAAAAACGCGAAATGCTGGGCGGCCTCGCCCTCATCGGCTCCATCGCCACAGGTCTCATGTTCTTCATGCACGGCGAACATTACCTCTGGGGTGCCGCCCTTTTTCTGGTCGCCAACCTCGTCTTCGGCGCCTCCATCGTCATCTACAACGCTTTCCTGCCAGAAATCGCCGCCCCCGATCAGCGCGACACGGTCTCCTCCACCGGCTGGGGCATCGGCTATCTCGGCGGCGGCACCCTTCTCGCACTCAATCTGTATCTTTACAGCAACGCCCAGTCTCTCGGCATCTCAGACGGCATGGCCGTTCGCATCAGCCTCTGTTCTGCCGGCATCTGGTGGGGCCTCTTCACCATCCCTGCCTATCTCGGCTTGCGCAACCACGCCGCTGCCCGTTCGCTCCCCCCTGGCGAAAACTACCTCTCGATCGGTATCAAACAAGTCATCGCCCTCTTCAAAGACATCCGCCTCTACCCGCAAGCCCTGCTCTTCCTGGTCGCCTTCCTCCTCTACAACGACGCGATCCAGACCGTCATCTCCCTCTCCAGCCAATTCGGTTCCGACCAACTCGGCATGTCGATGGGCTCGCTCACCAAAGCAATCCTCATGGTGCAATTCGTCGCCTTCTTCGGCGCAACCGGCTTCAACTTCCTCTCCAAATGGCTCGGTGCCAAAAACAGCATCGCCGTCGCCCTCGTCATCTGGACGGCCGTCCTCTTCTACATCTATCTCGCAGTCAAAACCGAGAGCGAATTCTTTGTCCTCGCTTTCGTCATCGCAATCGTAATGGGCGGCAGCCAGGCCCTAAGCCGCTCTCTCTTCTCGCAACTCATCCCCAAAGGCCGCGAGGCCGAATACTTCTCCCTCTACGAGATCTCCGACAAAGGCACAAGCTGGATCAGCCCCCTCTTCTTTGGCCTCGCCCTCGAGCTCACCGGCAACTATCGCCTCGCGATTCTCTCTCTCATCATCTTCTTCATAGGCGGCCTCATCGTACTCCTTCGCGTCAACATCCCTCAAGGCATTAAAGAAGCCAACAATGCCCACTAACATCACCGTCGCCCTCGACGGCACCCCTCTCATGGGCCCCATCGGCGGCATTCGCCGCTTCACCGAGCAGCTCATCCTCGCTCTCCGCAACGAGTACCCCGGCGACAACTACATCCCCGTTTCAGACCAGTTCGCCCCCACCCCCAAAGGCCTCGAGAAACGCTGGTGGCTCTACGGACTCAACAAAGCCCTCAAGCGAACCGGCGCACAAGTCTTCCACGGGACAGACTTCGCTGTCCCCTACCTCTCGCGAGTCCCCAGCATCATGACGGTGCATGACCTATCGCCCTGGAACGAACCCTCCCCCACCTCAGCCCGAGTCAAATCCCGCGCGGGCAAACTGATGCAGTGGAAGATACCCACGCTGATCCACACCCCATCCGAAGCCGTCCGCCGCGAAGTAATCGAAGCCTTCGCCTGGCCGGAGGACCGCATCGTAGCCATCCCTCTAGCCGCCGCCGAAGT
>JAPKYY010000705.1 GCA_026394095.1 Acidobacteriota bacterium
TCGGAGCCGGACTTCACGTCATAGATGCCGGGTTCGGTTTGATTGACGCTGGCGAGAGAGTCTTCCTGAACGGTGCGCCAGGTGTCGGCGCGGCCGGTCATTGGGTCTACGGGTATGGAGCGGAGGTAGCCTGCGTCGACGAGATCGCGGAGGTCCTGTGGTGCCTTTTGCTTGTCGTAGGTGTATTCGTCGATGACGGTGCGCATGGTGAAGAGGTTGTTCTTGAGCACGCTTTCACGGGCCCTGACGAGGGACTTCTGGTAAATGGGAATCGCCAGGGAGAGGATGATCGAGATGATCGTCATTACGATGATCATTTCGACGATCGTGAAGCCGCGACGGAATCGGTTACCACTCAGAGTAGAGCGTGCCATCGGGTGCTTTCTCCATGGTTTTTGAAAAGACGTCGAATACGTTTTGTCCACCCCAGGATTGACTCTTGGGATCGTCCTGGACACTGCGTTTGCCCCAGTCTGTACCGCCGGTGAAGGGGTCTCTCGGGAGGCGACGGAGGAAGCGGATCTTCTTGTCCTGGGGCCCGGGGACCTTTACGCCTTCGACGAGGATTTCGAGGGTCTCAGGGTAGTTTTCGCTACCGAGTTTGGTTTGGCCAAGTTGTTGCTGCTCGGCCATGTCTTTGTACTTATCGATGGCGGTGCGGATCTCGCGTAAAGCGTAGCGAAGGTCTCGCTCTTTTTCGCGACGCACTTTGTATCGAGCCATCGGGAGGGCCATGGCGCTGAGGGTGATCAAGATGGTGAAGGCGACGACCAGTTCTACGAGGGTGAGACCTCGTTGGGATTGGCGGCGGCGATCGGAGACTTGGAGCATCTTATTGGATCTTGACAGTCAGTTCGGGTAAGGGTTGGCCGTTGAGGCTTTCGTTCTTTGAGTTTGCCAGTTTGGCATCGGCGATGCGAATGCCTGCGTCGCCTTTAGCGAGGCTGATAAAGGTCAGCTTGATGAGCGAACCGGAGCCGTTAACGCCGGGTGAGCCTGCGGCTAGAGAAAGGTCAATTTCTCCCTTGCCGAGATCGATGAGGAGGTTTTCCTTCTTGCCGTCGGGGGAGAACATGCCACCGGAAGAAACGCTAATTAGTTTGAGCATTTGCCGGTCGTAGTCTACTCGGAGCGGGGCCTTGACGAGATCTTCAGCAGACTCTACGTTCAGGCTTACTTCGATTGGTGCACTCAGGAAGGTTTGGCCCGAGGGCGGAGTTAGAGTTAGGCGGTTTCTAGACTGCGGTTGAGTGACCTGAGCAATCGGAACCGGAAGCTTGAGCGGCGGGGTGACCTGGATTGCGGCAGGTGGAGGAGGAGGAGGAGGAGGAGTTGGCTTCTCTTCCCTGCTCTGGAAGCTGACGCGAACCTGTTGGTCTGTACCGGTGCTGATGCCTTTGAGATTGAGGTCTGTGAGTTCCGGGGCCCGTACGAGGTGAGGTACGAGGACAACGAGGAGTTCGCTGTCGCTGCGGTCGTCCCCATCGGTACCGAAGAGCCAGCCGAGACCTGGTAGAGAGACCAGCCAGGGGAGCCCGCTGAGGTTTTTGGAGCGGCTATTGGATTTAAGGCCGCCCATTACGTTGATTTCGCCTTCCTTGATGCGGATATCTTCGCCGATCTTTCTTTGGCCAATGACAGGCTGGCGGACGCCGCCGATGTCGACCTGATCGCGGATGTTTGAGACTTCCACTTCTACGCGCAGGGAGATTTCATCGTTGCCGTGGATCTTGGGAGTGATGTCGATGTTGACGCCTACTTCGGCGAACTGGAACTGCGTGGAGGCGATGGGGCTGCCGCCGCCGACGCCGGTGCCGACGTTGAAGCTGCCTGTCGCGTAGGGGTAACGGTCACCGATGCGGAGGGTCGCCTTTTTGTTATCGACGGTGCGGACTTGCGGGTTCTGGACGACGCGGGTGGTGCGGTCGTCAAGGAGGGCTTGCAGGAAGGCACCGGGAAGGTTGACAGAGAAATCGTTGGTTCGGAGACTACTGAGTTTTGCTAAAGAAATTCCACTCGAGGTGGATGTAGTTGTACTTGGTGTAGTGGTGGATGTGGTGGTTGACGTAGTGCGTGGTGTATAGGTAATTGCCT
>JAPKYY010000464.1 GCA_026394095.1 Acidobacteriota bacterium
TGATCGTACAACTCGATCGCCTCCACCTTGGAGTGGTCTTTACGCCCAACCCAAACAGTGAAGCGATACCGGTCGGTCCGCATTGAATAACCCATTACCTTCTGCCCGCGAGGGTACTGGCTAAATGCGGCCTGCTTCCACACCTTGTTCGGATTCTCAAGCAGCGGCTTGAAGCTCGTCCCTTCCAGATGCGCAGGCAACGGCAACCCGGCTACTTCAGCCAGCGTCGGGTAGATGTCTACAAATTCGACAAGCGCACGGCAATGCTTGCCCGCATTCTTCATGCCCGGCACAGATAGCAGCAACGGCGCATTCGTATCGTTCTCCACATTGCTGTGTTTGCACCATTCGCCATGCTCGCCCAGTTTCCATCCATGATCACCCCACAGCACAACCACCGTGTTTTGACGCAAACCCTGTCGGTCCAACTCGTCCAGAACCTTGCCAATCTGGGCATCGGTGTAGCTGATCGACGCATAATAGCCATGTTTCAGCGTCCGGGCCAGGTTGTCTGGAATCGGCCCCGCAGCAGGCATCCCGGGATAATTCCTCAGTTCATTGCTATTGGTAAGTGCGTACTCTGGCGAGTCTTCGGGATGATACGGGTTTGGAGCCAGTTGAATCGTTGCCGGATCATACAGATCCCAATACTTCTTCGGAGCGACAAACGGAAGATGCGGCTTCGCAAAGCCAACTGCAAGAAAGAAAGGCTCCGTCTTTGACTTCAATCCTTTTAAGGTCTTGACGGCAAGCTCTGCAACCATCCCGTCCTTGTAAAAATTATCTGCAACACCAGCCGACTCGTATGCTGGCCCGCTCTTCTGATTCGGCTTGTCATCATCCTTCTCTACTGCCGTCTCCACTTTCGAATATGTGGGAGCCTTCGGCGTCTGCCACGGCACCGACCACGACCCCTCATCATCGTAACCGGGATGGAAAATCTTGCCCATTCCCTGAACAAAATATCCATTCTGTTTGAAGTGCTGAGGCAACGTCACCACATTGGGCATTGCCTTGCGGAAGTGCGTTACAAGATCCCAAACCTGCGTTGAATCCGGTCGTGCTCCGGTCATCAGGCTGGTACGCGACGGAGAGCAAACTGCCTGCTGGCAATATGCCCGGTCAAAGACCATGCCTTGTTTTGCCAGACGGTCCAGATTGGGACTCTTGATGTAATTGAAGCCATAGCAACCAAACTCGGGACGCAAGTCGTCTACCGCGAAAAACAGGATGTTTGGTTTCTTGGCCTGAGCAGCTGTTGCAAGGGCAAGGCCCCCACTCATCAGGAAGTGTCTGCGTGTAAGAGTTGATTTCATTGGTTTAGGTCCACAAGATTGGTTGGCGAATAAAGAAATTACGAATCACTTCCTCAACCTTGGAATTCGCCGGCAGCTTCTTCCAAAGATCGAGATAATCCTGACGGCCATAGGCAAGGCCGCCGAATAGCAGAGACGTATGGCGCATCGGCCACTCGTCAAAATACATTACATCGGGCGGAAGCCTCCACTGCTTCTTGTCAGCGATGAAAGGAAACATGAACTCGATCGCTTTGCGAATGCCACGGCCATCGGCCGTCTCAAACTTCCAGAGATCTTCTCCATTCCTCGAGACAATCTGGCACAGCGTCGTAAGCGCATCCAGGTTAAACAGGCAATAGCCATAGGGCTTGGTCCGGCTCATCTCCAGTGGCTGACTGCCATCGGTGCCGATCTGATCAGGAACGATCAGTGTCTTGAATCGATTCGCACAATCAGCCATCAGCTTCTGGTTGCCGGTCAGTTCCGCAAACGCCGCAACCTGCATCACCCAGCAAGTCGCATGATTGTTCTTGGTGTCGCGCTCTTCGATCCCGTTCTTGCTCGTAGTCATCCAGTCCAGGTACGACGCGAACCACCCCTGGATCGCGGCAAACTCGCTCTTCGACAAAGCACCCGCTTTCGCCACCACAGGAATCGCCCGGGCCACCTCAACCAGGTGGATCGTATCGATAATCCCGGTACCGCGCCCTGTGGATCGCCCCTGAATCGCCTGCGCATATTGCAGATTCGGATTCATTCGCGTCGCCGAATCCAGAAACCACGCACGCAAGTGGGCAGCGGCGTGAGCCGCGTACTTGCGATCCTTCGATAGCAGCGAAGCCGCAGCCAGCGCGGGAACTTCCTGGCTCACCCGCATCAGCACATTCCGGTGTTCGACAAAGTTGGCCGGGTTCGTCATGCCATCCCGGCGAACATAAGGCAGATCAGCCCCCTTCGGATCGGGCCACCAATAATCCCCTTCAGAAAAGAAGTCGTTCCGGCCGCCAGCGCTTCTTGGGCTTCTGGCGGCCGTGACGGTGGCAGGTTTAAGCAATAGATACTTCCCTGCATCCGCCAACACGCGTGCTCTCTCAAGGGACGAGATATCGAGAGAACGCGGTGCTGCTTCGGACGCAGAGGGAATCAGGGCAAGCGTTGCCGCCTTGAGTATGCATCTTCGCCTTACCATGCCCACCAGCTTTGCAGCTTGCGCTCGAGATCTCTACGGACGCCTGCATGGGCCTTTGCCTCCGCGACGTTGAGCACCTCGTGCGAGTGGCCTTTCAGCTGGTAAAGCTCAGGGCCGCGAGTCTCATTGAGGATAAGTTTCCATTCGCCCTCACGGATCATTGCCGTCTTGTGTGTCTCTTTCATTTCCTGATCGAAGACCCTTGTATGCAGGGCATCTTCGCCTTCCGTCTTTTTCAACTGCATCCTGTCGATTTCACCATAGCCAGCTGAAGCATACGTTGTTTTCCTTGCCCCCTCAATCGCTCCGCCCAGAAGCGCCTTCGCCGAGATGCCATCGAT
>JAPKYY010000255.1 GCA_026394095.1 Acidobacteriota bacterium
AGCAACCAGATGGCAAGAGCGGTGCGGTGGATGTCGGACTCTTCAATGGGACTGCGGCTGATGCCTCGCATACCCCAGGAGCCTTCGGAGTTTTGTTTGGCCCAGATGTAGCGGGAGAGGACTTCAAATTCCGGTGACGAGGGGAGGCCGAGGCTTTTGGCTTCGAGGAGGGCGTAGTGGGCTGAATCGATGTCTCCGGGAAGGGCGACAAGTTGTTGCAAGGCAGTGCCAAAGGCACCGAGCATACCCTTGGTGCGCTGGCTGCGGGCTTCGATCAGGCCGGGGTTGACGGCGAGGCCCGCTTTTTTGGCTTGCGCGGCAGCGACGGAGAGAAGGGTGGAATGATGGCAGCCGCCGCAGCCACTCTGGCGGAAGAATTCTTCATTGGAAGCTTCGAGCTTGACGAGGGCAGTTTGGGCACCGGGACCTTTGGCGCTGAACGAAGTCAGGGGCTGGAGCGGTTGGGCCTTGTCGCCGAGGAGGGCGAGGACGGCGGGGTTGTTGAACTTCCTGGCCCAGGCAATGGCATCTTCGCCGTTGTTGTCTTTGGCCTTGGGGTCTGCGCCTTTGGCGAGGAGGAGCTTGAGGGTGGCAGGATTTTGTTCTTCACTGGCTACCGCGTAGAGGAGCGGAGTCATACCGCGAACGTCTTTGGCATTGACGTCAGCACCGGCATCGAGAAGAGTCTGGACGATGGCGGGGTCACGGTGGGCGGAGGCAAGCATGAGGGGACTAATGCCTTTGAGTTGGATGTCACCAAACTTGACCCTGCCGCCGAAGGTGTTTTGCTGATTGACGTTTGCGCCGAGGCGGAGAAGGTCTTTGATGAGGCCGAGGGGACAACTGACGACAGCCTGCATGGCTCCGAAGCCTGCGCCGTCGATTGCTTTTGCGTCGGCACCGGCGGCGATGAGCAATTTTGCGTTTTCGGGAGCGCAGGCATTGCCGAGGGCGCTGAGGAGAGGGGTGCCGCCCTGGGCAGAGCGTTCGTTTGGCGAGGCGCCGGCAGCAAGAAGGAGCTTGACACTTTCAGCGGCACGCGGGGAGCCGGCGGCTACGGCGAGAGCGTGCTGACCCATCTGGGTTTTGGCTTTGACGTCTGCCGCTTTGGCCAGGAGGGCCTTAACTTTGGCGGGCTCCGGGGCAGCGGCGATCAGCGGGGTGATACCGAAGGCGTTGGCTTCGTTTGGATTCGCACCGGCAGCAAGGAGGATGTCTACGGCTTCGGCGCTGCCGAGAGTGGCAGCCCAGATGAGGGGCGTGTTCTTGCGGGCGTCTTTGACCGTGTTGAGAGCACCGTCTTTGGCTTCGTTTCTGAGCCAGGCAAGATCGTTGTCACGGATTCGTTTTGCGACTTCAGCGGGTTCTGCTGCGGATAAGGTTGCAGTGATCAGGCAGATCAACAGGAATTTGTTCATGATTGTTTGGAACCTCAATAGTGTGATGAACAGTACGCGCAAAATCAAGGGGTAAAAGGCTCCGGCGGCAGTTTCACTGGTTCGCTGCCGCCGGAGACACTACGAGCGTCGTCATTTTTTCGATCTGGCGGAATGTCAAAGAACTGGCCCGGCGTTGTATTGGACTGTCCCGGGCGGGGTTGCGGGTGGTTGCTGGAGCTGAGCCTTTTGGCTTCGATCCGTGCTTTTTGCGGCATTGCCTTTTGGAGATTGGAATCCCCACCCTTACGGATGGGGTTGGTCGGCTGT
>JAPKYY010000984.1 GCA_026394095.1 Acidobacteriota bacterium
GGCTTGCCGTCTTTGTTGAGATCCACCATTGTGATGGCGTGGGGCTGAGACCAGGAGTCGTCGATCATGCGGATTTCAAAGGTGCCACCGGCGTTCTGCTCCAGCCAGAAGACGCCGTAGTCGTGAGCATTTCCCGTAACGATATCGTTGCGTCCATCACCGTTGACATCGAGGACGTACATGAAGCTCAGGCTCTTGAGCGTTGGGAAGTCGGCATGGAATTTCCAGTTGTCCTGCATCGGGTTTGACGGTGCTTCCAGCCATCCGGCGGGGGAGAGAATGTCGGTGCGCCCGTCTTTGTTGATGTCTCCGGCGCCGATGCCATGCCCGAGATTCAGAGGGCTGGCTGTGTGCTTTTCCCATTTCCCGTTGGCGAAGCGATACCAGGCCGTTGCTGCCTTGCCACCATATTGTGGTAGCACTTCGTTTGCTTTGCCGTCATTGTCCAGATCTACCAGAAAGGCAAACTCGATTGGGCCCGCAGTATCAATCACTGTTTCCACCCATTTGCCTACACCTTTGCCAGGGTTCTTGTACCAGCTCAGTTTCTTCTGGAAGTATGTGGCAGTAATGATGTCGATATGGCCATCGCCATCAACATCGAGGGGCAGGTCTGAGAAGGCATCGATGTAATTGTTGTCAAAGTTCAATTCGCGGAATTGAGTCTTCTTCCAGCCAGGATTGGCATACCAGTATTCTCCGGATACGATGTCGAGCTTGCCGTCGCCATTGATATCGACCAGAGCGGCTGTCTCTGCGGCCCCTCCATCGAGCATCGTCTTGGTGAAATTCAGGTCTGCGGGACGACGGTCAGCCTGAAGGATGGCAGTCAGTGCCAGGGGCAACATCAAAAATCTAGTGTTCATCTAATTTGCACTCCGGAAATTCAGCAAGCACCTGGTTGCCCAGATAACCCAAATCTTCTACCAAGCCTGCGCGCGAGGTGTAATAGCCATCGGCGGTCATGTTCTTTGTTACACGAAAGAACTTCTGTTCCATCGTTTTCACTTCACCTCGATCCACTTCTGCGCAGAGTGGCTCGAGAATAGCGAGTTGTTGTTGTTGGCTTAACTTGAGGAAGTTCTTTGAAGCCAGCCAGGCGATGCCATCGCCATAAGTCTTCTTGTGCATCTCGTTGTTGCGCACTACCAGATCGATGTAGTTCGGAACCTGCGCCTTAACTGCACCAGGCACTATTAGTTCAGTCACTCGCGACAATATCGAGAATTGATCTGGATTGAAGAATTTGGGAGACCCGGGATCTGCACCTCTGGCTGGTGCCGGATGCTGGTGTTGGCCATAGAGCTCATCCCCTGCGAAGGGAAATGCGCACTGGATTCCAATGGCACCAATGATCTTGATGGTTTCGCGGCGCCCGTCATCGTAGGCATTCTCTGACATTTAGGCTTCTCCCCTCTTGAGGCGGTTGATCAAATGCTCTGCTGTTCTTGCGGAAACGGCCATAAAGGTATGGGTTGGGTTTTTCTCAGAACCCGCCAGCAGTATGTTGCCACCAAGGGTATAGAGATTCGAAACATCGTGCGTGCGCCCAAAGCTGTCGGTGACAGAGTTGCGCGGGTCTTTGCCCATGATGCTGCCGCCGATTTCGTGGTTCGGCCTGGGCTCCTGATAGACCTGATGGATCTCCGCCCCGGCGGCTTCGAGAATCTCCCGCGACTTTGTTTGCATGTCCCGGAAGATCTTCATGTCGTTCTCGTTCCAGTAAAGATAGCGACGCACTTCGGGCAAACCGAATTTGTCTTTCTTGTCTGGATCTAGATCGACGTAGCTCTTCTCGTCTGGCGTTTTCTCGCCGTAGGGTGAGAAGACGAAGTAGGAAGGATATCGATCTTTCACTGACTGCTTGTATGCGTCGCCCATGCCTGGCAAGGCCCTGGCCCAGCCGACGCTGCGGCGGTTCTGATAGTTGAATTGCGCACCCCAGCTTCGCGCGTAGTCGCGCTTCTGGTTGTGCATAAAGCTTGGCAGGTAGGCGTGATCGAGGAAGCCTTCGTCGTTGGTGATTGGCTTGCCGATTAGAGGCTTGAGGAATGCTTCGACGCCGCCGGTGAAATGCGGCATGAAATCTTTACCAACACGGCCTGAAGAATTGGCCAGCCCATTGGGGTAGCGACTTGATTTTGACTGCAGCAACAATGCGACGTTCTGGACGCAAGCGGCAGCCAGGATCACAATTTTGCCTCGGACTTCGCCTTGCGCGAGTGTGGTGCGATTGACAAATTTGACACCGGTGACGCGATTCTCAGCATTCACTGGAATGTCATAAACAACGCTGTCGAGCTGGAGTGTGATTTTTCCTGTCTTCATCAGGGGACGCATATGGCCGTCCCAGGAGTTGTACTTGGCGGCAACATCGCAACCAGCCATGCAGTTGCCGCAATAGTGGCAAGCAGGGCGGCCAAACTTCGGGCGTGTCAGTGTTGACTTGCGGACATGGATGACTTTTCGCCCCAGCTTTGCAGCCCCTCGCTGGATCAATATGTCAGAACACTTCAGTGGCGCGGGTGGGAGAAAAATGCCGTCGGGCAAATCTTCGAGGCCGTCCAGGTTGCCGCAGACGCCAACCTCCCGCTCGATTCGTTCGTAGTAGGGAGCGAGTTCTTTGTAGCTGATGGGCCAATCGTAGCCGACGCCATCGCGGGTGTAGCCTTCAAAGTCGCGCGGGCCGAATCGCCAGGCTACCGCATTCCACAACATCGACTTGCCGCCCAAACCACGCGAACGTTCTGTGTCAAAGCCAGGTTTGTTGTTGCGCATCTTGGGGATGCCGCGGTTGGGGAATTCAAAGGGCATCGCGTGGGTGTTGAAGTCTGTGCGTGTCTCAATCTTTGGTCCACCCTCCACCACGCACACATTCACGCCAGCTTTTGCCAAATGCGCCGCGACAGTTCCGCCACATGCACCTGACCCAACAATTACGACATCGTAGACTTCATTAGCCATTTGGAACTTTATCCTATCGTATTCATGGTGAAATGAGCCATTTTGGCGTTCGCTAGCGCTTATTGTTTGATGGGCGTATCATTCAAAGCAAAGATGAAGCGAATTGCACTCCTGCTTGCGACAACGGTTCTCCTCCTCGGACAACGACGCGAATCTGTGGTGAAGCGTGATTTGATCCTTGCTCCGAACGAGGTCGACTATCAAAGCGACGTCAAGGTTCCGCGTGGTTACGCGGTCATCATCGGGGTTAGCGGTTATGCCAATCTCCCTTCTGAATCGCAGTTGAGGTTTGCTGAATCAGACGCCCGTTCTGTCTATCAAACTGTCATTTCTCGTGAGGGTGGTCAGATTGAGCCTGAAAATGTGAGGACTCTTTTTGGTGCCCAGGCGACGCGAGCCAATATTGCGAAGCTGCTGGAGGAGTGGCTTCCCAGTGTGGCCAAAGAAGAAGACCGTGTCATCGTTTTCTTTGCCGGTCATGGATTCGTTTACGAAGGGAAGGGATACCTTGCTCCTCATGACTTCGCGGTCGATAAAACAGTTCAAACTGGCTACGACATGGCGCGGCTCGGGGACACGCTTGCCAATAAAGTGAAGGCGCGGAACAAGATTCTCTTGACCGATGCATGTCATTCGGCAAAGATCCTCCCTGGCCTGAACTCCAAACAAATCAACGATCAGTTCAAGAACTTGCCGGGCAGCTTTTTTACTCTGGCCTCAAGCCGGGAGGCGGAGTCCAGTTTTGAAGACCCCAATCTCGCCTCCGGCTCAGGAGTCTTTGCGTACTTTCTGGTGCAGGGATGGAAGGGACAGGCTGATGTGGATCCTGAGGATGGCATCGTTACGGCTGATGAACTTGTCCAGTACGTGCGAAGTCAGGTCCGCCAATATGCCAAGGCTCACGGTGTCAGCCAGAACCCTCAGGAGAGCGGTAGTTTTCCGGCCGACATGACGCTTGGCTTTCTTCCTCTGCGTCGCGAAACGGTGAAAGCAAATGCGAAACCGATTCTTGAAGGCACCATTGTGGTTACAAGCAATCTTGATGAGGTGGAGGTTTATGTAGACGGGAATCGCATCGGCAAGCTTGGGGCAGGGAAGAAGCTGGTTGTCCCGGGCTTGTCCAGTGGAGAGCATGAAGTGAGGGGCGAGCGTCAGGGCTATGATCCGGCGCTCCGGCTGGTGACTGTGCGTCCGGGGCAGGAGATTCATGTGGAGCTGCGCATTCAGTTTCAACGCCGTATCGGTGAGGCCGCTAAAGAAGAATTCAAGAAGGGGCAAGCGATCTATGCCCGTCGAAAGTCGACTGCGGAACTGGATCGTGCCGCGGAGAATTTCAAGCGAGCCCTGAAGCTTGAGGACAAATATTCCGAGGCGGCAGAATATCTTTGTCTGACCTATCAGATTTTGGGCAAGACCATGGATGCGGTCAAGGCCTGCAAGAAGGCTGTTTCGCTCACTCCTGATGGTGTGGAATTTCGGACTTACTACGCATCAGTTCTGACAGAGATGGGTGATTCCAGTGAAGCCATTCGACAGTTGACTAGCGCTCTTGAGCGCGAGCCGGCTTCTTCAGAGGCCAACGTGATGCTGGCCGATGCGTTTCTTTTCGCTCGGGAGTTTCAGAAGAGTGAAGAGGCTGCTTCCCGTGCACTCGAACTCAACCCGAAGGACGCCAGAGCTTATCTTTTTCGAGCTGACGCCCGTCGATTTACCCAGCGATATGCAGAAGCAATGGGAGATTACTTGACCTATCTCCGCATCAATGATTTTCGGCCTCCGGTAGCAGAAGTGCTTGGCTACTACCTTATTGGTAGTGGATTGAGCAAACGAAACGCTGGCCAGAAGCGTGTTCACGAAATCCAGCAGTGGAGTGCCTGGTTTGGTATTTGCGACTCTGCTCGGGGGATGGATGAGTATGCGAAGGCGATCTCCGCCTGTGAGCGAGCAATTCGATTCGACAGCAAGGATGCTGGAACGTATTTTCTGCTGGGAAAGACGTACACGGAGTGGTTTGATCAGCGCAACTCAAGAGAGAGCCTTTTGAAGGCGGAGGAGAAGCTTCAGACGGCACTTCGTCTCAATCCGGATTTTGAGTTTGCCAATGAGGCCAAACGGCAACTAACCATGATTCGTGAGTTTAAGGCGGTTGTCCGTTAGATGGAGACCGCAAGACAATTCGATCTTGAGCGTTGGCAATCTGAGTTTGAGCAAAATACTGCCCGGCTTCAGGAAATTCGCAGCAAGAACCCAGGGGATCAAGGATCCCTAAGACCCTTTGAAGGAGCCTGGAGTGTGGCGGAATGTGTGCAGCACTTGAGCCTCACTGCGCAGGCCTTTGTTCCTATATGGACTGCAGCTTGCTCCTCGACGGACCACAATTTTGGCAAGCCCTACCGAGTTTGGTGGCGCTGGTTCCTTGCTGGAGTTAACGACCCATCCAGAATGCGCTCTCATACTCCAAAGGCCTTCAATCCTGTTATTGTTCCCCATCTCGAAGTGGCCCTTGAGCTCTACTTCAAAGAACGCGAAGTGGTTAGAGTGCTTGCCAAAGAGATGTACATCGGAGACATTGGCGGGATTGAAATCAGATCTCCCTTTGCCTCGTGGATGAAGTATCCGCTGGATTTTTCGTTTGACCTTTGGATTGCCCATGAACGGCGGCATTTATCGCAGGCTGAAAAAGGTTGACACATTTTTTGCAGAGTTTACGCAACTACAAGTGGAGAGACAAATGCAAATTGGAGTACGGCCTTGAACAGCACAATTAGATTCCTCAGCGCGGCAAGCATGAGCTTGCTGATGCTGTGCGGAGCGGATGCGAGTATATTTCGCTCGATTCCCTTCAGCACAGAGCATCTGGCGGCATTCATGAGTCAGGGCCCAGCGCCGGCTCCACCGCCGGAAGGCTATAAGATCAATGTCCTCAAGAGTGAACCCCAAAACAATTTGAAAAAAGGCAGAGCCACCAAGGCTGTTGTTGAAGTCAGGGACCGCAACAACAAGCCGGTTGCTGGTGTGGCGTTGCTCTTTCTGCTCCCCAACTCCGGACCCAGTGGTGCATTTGCTGGTGGGGCCCAGAG
>JAPKYY010001022.1 GCA_026394095.1 Acidobacteriota bacterium
TTATCCGACTCCACCCTTGGGCCTGCTACGCCCTCGCAACACCACGCCAGGAGACAGATTTATGGCAATCAATCGTCATATCACGATTACGATCGCGCAAGGGAGTCCTTTGAGTGAAGGATTTCAACTGGATACCGGGAATTTAGTTGGGATATTAATGCCCGACGCATTCACTGGTAATTCGCTTGCATTTGAGATATTGCGTCCTACGGACGGAGCATTTTTACCGCATTTCGACTCAATGGGGCAGGAAGTCAATATTGCGGCAGCGCCTTCGCGATCGATTGCGCTGGACGATGAAATTCAGGGACTGCCGACGCGGGGATTTGTGCGCGTGCGGGCGAATCAGATTCAGAATCAAGCGGCGCAACTGATTTGCGTCATCACGGAGTTTTAAGCCATGGCACTCACAAGACCAGTTAAATTGATTACCGAAGGACCGAAGACGGCAGCGAACAGCTTGTCGGTGACGTTTGCGACAGATGCGAGCGGAATGCCCGTATCGATGTCCGGGAGCGGCGTAAAGCCGATGGCACAGAGTGTTTCGGTGACGCTTGCGTCAGATCAGCCGGCATTGCCCGTGAGTTTTGGCGGGACCGGACAGTTGCCGATGGCGGGAAGCCAGTCGGTGACGATTGCATCGAACCAGACGGCTGTACCGGTGAGTTTGAGTGGGAGTGGGCCGCAGACTATGGCTGCCAGCACTTCGGTGACTCTTGCTTCGAATCAGACGGCTTTGCCGGTTAGTGTGGCAGCTACGGGGCAACTCGCGATGGCGGCTAGCCAGTCGGTGACAATTGCTTCCAACCAGTCTGCTGTTCCGGTGAGTTTGAGTGGGAGTGGGCCGCAGACTATGGCTGCCAGCACTTCGGTGACTCTTGCTTCGAATCAGACGGCTTTGCCGGTTATTGTTGCGGCTACGGGACAACTCGCTATGGCGGGTAGCCAGTCGGTGACGATTGCCTCAGACCAGGCAGCAGTGCCGGTGAGTCTGGCAGCTATGGGTGCACGCACGATCGCCAATAGTCTTGCGGTGAGCCTTGCCACGGATCAAGGTGCGTTGAGCATCGGAGAGCCGGGCGGGAGTATCGTAACCGGCAGTATTACGGCGAATGCGCAGCGGGTGGCTGCGGCGATGGCGCGATTTAACGGGGCTTCGATTTACATCAGCGGTACTTACGCGGGTGTGAATCTGAGCTTTGAAGCCAGCTTTGATAATGGCGTTACGTATACGGCAGTGAATGCTGTAGCGATCAATGGCAACACTGTGCTGACCGCGACTGGTGCGTTGACGAATACGGTTGCGGCTTACAAGGTGTATTGCCCCGGGGCAACGCATGTTTCGGTTCGGTCGACTGCCTGGACTTCGGGTACACAGAGTGTGAGGATTGCGCCTTATGCGATTGCGATGGATCCGAATCCGGTTGTGACTGGTGCGCTCAATGCCAACCAGACGGTAAATGTCGCCCAGTGGGGTGGCACGAACAGTTTGAATGGCGGGACGGCCGGATCGCTTGGAGTTGGCGGACTGGCGGCAGATTCGGCGGCGGTGAGCGGGAATCCGGTGCAGACTGGAGGCCGGGTTCGCGTGGCTGTCGATACTACGCTGGCGGCCAATGATGCGATGGCGCTGACTGGTACCAGTGGCATGCAGTTATTAATGAAACCTTATGGATTGCCTGAAACAGATTGGCAGTTCGCGAGTCTCATTACTGGTGCCACTGTAACTGCGGCCCGAGCAGCCGGGGCGGCTGGCGTGCGCAATTACGTGACGGCAGTGCAGTATCAGAATACTTCTGCTACTGCTAGCGAAATTCAGATCCAGGACGGGGCCACCGTTATCTGGAGAGGACAAGCGGCAGCATCGATGGTGGCACCGGCGGTGATTGCATTGCCGACGCCATTGCGCGGAACTGCTGCGACGGCCCTGAACGTGCAGTTGATTACAACGGGTAGCAATACCTTTGTGAATCTGCAAGGTTATCAGGCCGCATAGACCTTCCTGCGGGGGAAGAGGCGGGCTTACCGGTCTTTGGTTGGACATGTGAGCCCGTCTTCAATTTCTGGTTTGTCATAGAATGACGTCATGACAAATCGACGATCATTTCTGACACAATCGGCTGCGGTGGGAGCAGCTATGGCGACGCCGATGGCGGCGGCGCAGGGTGGAGGCGGCCATGAGATTCAATTGGGTGTGGCTAGCTATTCTTTGCGTGAGTTCAGCCGGAACTATGCGATCAAGACCATCAAGCAGTTGGGCGTGAGCAATGTGAACATCAAGGAATTTCACCTGCCTTATCTTGCCAAGCCCGAGGATATCGACCGTGGGCGGAAGCAGTTTGAGAATGCGGGGTTGAAGATTCTGGGTGGCGGTACGGTGACCTTTGCCAAGGAAGACGATGCCGATATCCGTTTCTACTTTGAGTATGCGAAGCGGGCGGGGATGCCGTTGATGGTGGCGGCTCCTACAACGCGCGTGTTGCCGATGCTTGAGAAGTTTGTGAAGGAATACGACATCAAGATTGCCGTGCATAATCATGGGCCGGAGGATAAGTATTTTCCGAGCGGGCGTGATGCGCTGGCGCTGATGAAGAACATGGATCCGCGGATGGGCATTTGCTGCGATATCGGGCACGAGTCGCGTGCGGGTAAGGATATCGTTGAGACGCTGGAGATGGCAGGGCCGCGGTTGCACGATATGCATATCAAGGATCTGAAGGTGGCGACGGGCAAGGATAGCCAGTGTGATGTGGGCGACGGGATTCTGCCGATTGTGCCGATCTTCAAGTATTTGAAGAAGTCGAAGTATGCGGGCGCAGTGATGCTGGAGTATGAGATCAACGGGGACAACCCGGTGATGGGTATGGCCAAGAGCTTCTCTTATATGAGGGGTGTGCTGGCGGGGCTGGCGTAG
>JAPKYY010000120.1 GCA_026394095.1 Acidobacteriota bacterium
GCTGGCCGTTCACAGGTTGAAGGATGTGACAGGGGCAGTGGCCTTTGAGCAGTCCCTCCAGGCTCAGGACAAGAAGATCTTCCGGCACCAAAATTACGTTTTTGAGACGCTCGCCGGGACGGCTGCGCGCGGTGCGCTGGATGCATTTCTCCTCCCCACGCTCAAGGTGGACCGCTCCGCTCCGCCTACTCTGCTGGGAAATTTCCCGCGGAAGGGCAGAACCGTCGGGTCAGAACGTTTACTTTTGGGTCCAGAATCTTTACGTACTTTTGAGCCACGGATTCCAGTCGCGGCAGCCGGATTTGATTTTGCGGCTGAAGTCCAGATAGCCAGGTACGGGAATTCGACGCTGGCCGTGCTTCATTACCCCAACCACGCAATCGCACGGCAACAGTTTGAGGCGCTCAAACAGGTTCCGAATTCTGCCATTAACAGGTCTGGACCGATGGTCTCGATGGTTTTGCCAGCCGGTTTGGACGCCAAAAATGCACAAGCGCTTGTGGGCCAGATCGAGTACAAAGCCACAATCATGATGGATAAGGCACCCGAAAAACCACAGATGGAGCCTGTCGGTTTTCTGCTTGGAGTCTTCAAACTCGCCGGGGTACTACTAGTAATGTGTCTGGTGATGGGCGTAATTTTTGCTTTACTTCGTGCCTACGGACGGCATTGGTCGGGCAAAAAGGACGATGATGGCATGACGACACTGGGTATCTAAATAACCCCTTCACAAACATCAGCTTAGAGCGATCATCCACCATCTGCAAACAGGTTTTCCACACCCCATAAGCAACGCAAATAGCCCATAAATATTTGATTCCAAAGGCTTTATAAGTCGTTCGAAAAGAAGTTGACTTCGCCTTCTGAAGGCCATAAACTCCAATCACTACGATTTTTACGGTTCATTCCCGTCAGAATCTGTTCTCCCAATGAACATCAGCAGGAAAGCTCGCCAAATGGCGAGCTTTCTTGTTTCTGGTCAACAAGTTAGACTGTGGAGATGCGCCAGCCCAAGCCTGAAGAAGAGCTAAAAACCTGGCGGGAGCGCGCTCAGGCGCTACGCCACCTGCCGCCACTTTTGCTGGAAGTCTGGCGTACACGCCCTTTGTTTGCAGCAACATCCCTGGCCTGCCGGCTATTGCTGGCCTTCCTGCCAGTGGCATTGCTCTATGTCTCGAAGCTGCTGGTGGACGAGGTGGTTTCCGGCAACGCGACAGGGCTCTTATGGCGCTATTTGGCCATCGAGGTAGCCTTGGTGCTGGCGACCGACCTTTTGGGCCGCCTGATGGGCCTCTGCGACTCCTTATTGGCCGATCTTTTCACGAATCAGATCACGCTTCGGCTGATGCGGCACGCCGCTTCGCTGGATCTGGTGACTTTTGAGGATCCAGCCTTTCAGGACAAACTGGAACGTGCCCGGCGTCAGACGACCGACCGGCTGTCGATGCTATTTCTGGTAGCCAGCCTCCTGCAGCAGGTTTTGTCGCTGGTGGCGATGTCGGCGTCGGTAATCGCGTTTTCGCCACTCTTCTTTGCTTGCCTGGTGGTGAGCCTGATTCCGGTCTTCTGGTCGGAGTCGCGGTTTGCCGCCATGGCGTACTCATTGCTGTACCGTTGGACGCCCGAGCGGAGGCAGATCGATTATCTGCGCCTGCTTGGCGCCAGCCACACTACAGCCAAAGAAGTGAAACTGTTTGGGCTTTCCGGCTACCTGATTGACCGGGCTGACACTTTGTTTCAGCGCTTTTATGCAGAGAACCGCAAGCT
>JAPKYY010000909.1 GCA_026394095.1 Acidobacteriota bacterium
CGATCCCTCTTTGACCTAGAGGTCGTCAGCCGATAGACTATGTAGCGAGGTTAATCTCCCCGTATGTCTCTCGACAATCTGAACCGTCGCTATTTTTTAATGAGCGCTGGCGCCCTTGGTGCCGTCAAGTCTCTCGCCGCCGCCAAGCCCGCCTCGGGCCGCGTTGTAGGTGCCAATGACCGTATCAATGTGGCCGTAATCGGCGCAGGTGGCCGCGGCTTCTATGTCGCCCGTGAATTTGACAAGGCAGGCAAGGGTGAATCGAACGCCCAGATTGTTGCCGCCTGCGACGTCTACCAAAAGCGCGTCAGCCGCGCCAAAGAACAGTTCAAGTGTGATGGCACCCTCGACTATCGCGAAATCCTGAACCGCAGTGACGTTGATGCCGTTATCGTTGCCACGCCCGATCACTGGCACGCCACCATCGCTCTTGAGGCAATGGACAAGGGCAAGGACGTCTATCTTGAAAAGCCGATGTGCCACACAGTGGACGAAGCTCGCCGCCTGACAGAGACCGTACGCGAGACCAAGCGTGTTCTGCAAGTGGGTTCACAGACCACCTCTGGCGACCAGTGGGCCCAGGCCCGCAAGGTAATCGCCGACGGCATGCTGGGAAAGATCCTGCTTTCCCAGGGCAGCTACCATCGCAACTCCATCGAAGGGGAATGGAACTGGCCGATCGACAAGGAAGCTGGCCCGGACGGCAAGGGTGAGAATTTCATTGACTGGAAGATGTGGCTTGGCCCCTCGCAGAAGCGCGATTGGGTAAAGGACATGGGCCAGGATCGTTTCTTCCGCTTCCGCAAGTATTGGGATTACTCGGGCGGCATCGCAACCGACCTCTACTATCACGTCGTAGCCCCTATGAACATCGTCTGGGGCGAGCCGCAATTCCCGCACAAGGTAATGGCCGGCGGCGGCATCTATGCCTTCGACAAGCTGCCTGAAGATCCCACCAAGCCCGACCGCGAAGTGCCAGACACCTTCAGCCTGATCGGTGAATATCCGAAGGGCCACTCGCTGGTTCTTTCGGCTTCAATGGCCAATTCGCAGCACATCCCTGGCCTGATCCGTGGACATGGCGCAACGCTGACGATGGTGGAGCACGGCCGCTTTGAAGGTTATTCACCGTTCATCACGGTGAAGGCCGAGAAGAGCCGTGGCAAGTTCATCGTGCCCGAGCTTGAGGCGAAGTTTGAAGGCAAGGACGAGATCAAGATCCCGGTAAAGGAAAACAACACGATGCAGACGCACGTGGGCAACTTCCTGAGCTGTATGAGAACGCGTCAGAAGCCACAGCTCGATGTTGAGACTGGAGCACGCGCCCAGGTGCTGATCACCATGGCTGTGAAGAGCTTCCGCGAAGGCAAGACCATGTACTTCGACGAGAAGACCTGGAAGGTATCTGACAAGCCCTTCAAGGCTTAACGATTACGCCGCCGTAAGGCAAACAGGCCCCGCCCCACCGGGCGGGGCTTTTTCGTCTCCACATTCATGATTTACCGCTTTGAAATCGAGAACTTCGCATCTTTCCGCGACGCTCAGGTGATTGACCTCCACTTTCACTCGAGCGCTGCGCCCGATCCTCGCACTTACGCGGAGTTGTTCCCAGGCGCTGGTGCTTACATTCCCAAAGTAGTGAGCATTTTCGGTGCGAATGCCTCCGGCAAAACCAACATCCTGCTGGCGCTCGAATTCGCTCTCAAGGTGGCGGCCCGCCGCGAGGACGCCCCCTCCATTTGCTTCCCCTTCAACAGCCCCGACACATTCCACGAGCCGACCCGCTTTGCCATCGAGTTCTCGGGCCTGATCCCGGACACAAACTACTTCGCGCTCTTCCGCTATCTACTCATTGTCGAGGCCGCCTCCCGCTCGGGGCTCAGCATCAAACACGAGTCGCTTCGCCACAAGCCAGACGGCCGGGGGCACTGGCAACGCCTCGAAAACTTTTCAACCGATTGGGCTCGTCGCGTCGCACTGCGCAGCCCTTTGCTCGGCCACGCCCCAGACCAACTCGTCCACCAGATTCTGTCGAGCGAGCCCGATTCCCTGCTCCAGCTCAATCGCCAACTTCCCCGCTTTTGCCTCGGGGTAGAGAGAATTTCCTACCAATACACGCCACAAGGTCCGCAAGCCCGTTTCACCAATCAGGGCATGAAGCAGGAAATTCCGTGGAGCCTCGAAAGCAGCGGCACCCGCGCCTTCGTACGCGCATTTCCGTTTCTCAACGACGCGCTTCGTCAGGGCTCGCTTTGCGCAATGGATGATCTGGATGCAGGGCTTCACCCTTTACTTGTTCCGAGGTTGCTCGACTGGTTTTATATGCCTGAAGCGGGGCATCCCGGTGGATCTCAGCTGTGGTTTACGACGCACAACACGAGCCTGCTCGAAGGGCTGACCCGGGATCAGGTGATTCTCTGTGACAAAGATGAGCAAGGCTGCAGCACCATCACACAGTTGAAGAACACGAAAGCCCGCCAGCGCGACAACCTGTCTCGCAAGTACCTTGCAGGAGTCTACGGTGGCGTGCCCTTTTCGTCTGCTCCCGAATCGGGCGGAGAATCCGATGATTGAGAACTCGCCGGGTAAAGCAAGAAGCCCTGTCTCGTTTGCGAGACAGGGCTTCGTTTTTTGTTGTGGAGATAGACTACTGTGCGCCGTCGAGGTAGGTACCGCTTACGGTGCCTTCGCCGATGACGAAGTCTTTAACAAAAGCACTGACGCCAAAAGTAGCGTTCAGAGCGCTTGCTGCATCTCCAGTAAGCGTGAGCCGGGCTTTGATCGAGATCGTGCCAGCACTGCCTGCATCGGTGGTTGAGTCGTAGCTTTTCACTTCTGGAGCACCACTCAGAGTCAGGGTAAAGAGCGGAATGCGTCCAACTACGGTTTCATTCACCTTTACCAGGCCAGTGAGCCTTGGGCCTGCGGCGAAGTTTTCGATGATGAAGTCAGAGAGAGTCACGAAGGTGGAACCAGCCCGGAGACTCAGACCGCCCGTGTGAACAATCTGAAGGCGGAGATTGCTTGTATCGATTCTTGCTGTAGGGATCTGGAAGGTGGCCGTTGCCACACCACCGCTGACAGCGAGGTTGCCAGATTCAAGTCCACCCGGAGTGACACGCAGGGTCGAAAGGGCATTAACAAAACCGCTGGAAAGTACAACTGAGGTCTGGCTTGCGCCAGGGACGAGTTCAAAGGTGGGCTTGGCGGAGAGTGAAGCGGCACCGAGAGCGAGAGCAAGCAGAAATGTATTGGTTCTCATGATTTGTATTTCCTTTCCTTAGAGAAGATTCAACCGTTC
>JAPKYY010000837.1 GCA_026394095.1 Acidobacteriota bacterium
ACCCTGCAAGACATCCCCTGCGTATCCCCCTTTTCTCCCCTCTGCAGGGGATGCAATGCCCCCAATAAACTGTCAACCTATGAAGAGAAGCCCGCTTGACCAATTCCAACATCCCCATTGCCCAGTTCACAGACCCGCCGATGTCTCGCGCCAAAGTTCTGCGCATCACCCTCATCGGCTTCGCCTTCATCGTGGGCCTGGTCTTTCTTGCTGCCTCTCTTGGCTACCGCCGCTCAGATCGCATACAGGATATAGCCCAGACCCTTGTCCGCGAGCACCTCATCCAATCCGAGCGAGGCGCACAGCTGGAAGCTCTGATCGTTACCCAAACCCAGGAGCTCATTGACAACCTTGCCTGGGTTCTTGGCCTCTGTCTTATACTTGCGATCTCAACTGCGGGTCTATCCCTTTGGATCATCCACCGCGCATTCCTGCGCCTCGAATCTCAAGCCGTAGAACTCGAGCATGTCTCCTGGCACATGATCGACGGTCATGAAAAAATGGCTCGCCGCTTTGCTCACGAAATGCATGACGAACTCGGCCAGTCTCTCTCCGGCCTCCGGCGCATCCTTGGCCGCATAGCGCCGCCAGAACGCCAGGAATGTGTCGCGATCGTCGACGAAGTGCTCGAAAGCGTCCGCAAGCTTGCCCAGGCGCTCCGCCCGGTCATCCTCGACGATTTCGGCCTCGACTCTGGCCTCCGCTGGCTCTGTGAACGCTTCACCCAGCGCACTCAAGTGGAAGTCGATTACACCTCAACTTTGTCTCAACGTTTAGCTACCTCAGAAGAGACCCACCTCTTCCGAATCGCTCAGGAAGCCCTCACCAATATCGCCCGCCACTCACAGGCCACCCGCGCGAGCGTCTCCCTGGAGGTTATCGGCCAATCTGTAGTGCTCGAAATCAAAGACAATGGCCACGGCCTCCCGCTCACTATCAACCAGACAACTCCGAGCCTGGGCATGGTTGGCATGCGGGCCCGTGCCCGCCAGCTTGGCGGCGAACTCATCGTAGAAAATAGAAAAGAGGGCGGCCTGTGCATCCGCGTTAACGTCCCCCTCCAACAGGTAGATCCCAATGCAGACTCAGAAGATACGCGTTTTACTGGCTGACGATCACGCGATCCTCCGCAAAGGCATCCGCCTTCTCATCGATTCCCAACTCGATATGGAAGTCGTCGGCGAAGCCAAAACCGGGCGTGAAGCGATCGAAGAAGTCCGCAAATCCCAACCCGACGTTGTCGTCATGGACGTCTCCATGCCCGAGCTCAATGGCATCGAAGGCACACGTCAGATCTGCGATGAATTCACCAAAACAAAAGTCCTCGCCCTCAGCATGCACCGCGATTCGGTTTACGTCCGCGAGATCCTCCGCGCCGGTGCCCGTGGCTATCTACTCAAGGATTCAGAAGACGATGATCTCGTTAAGGCCATTCGCCTGATCCACCGCGGCGAAGCCTTTCTAAGCCCGGCCATCTCCGACGCAGTCCTTGCCGACTACCGCAAACACGTCACCAACCCGATCGATCTCCTCACCGGCCGCGAACGCGAAATCCTCACGATGGTCGCCCTCGGCAAGACCAACAAAGAAATCGCCAACACCCTCAATCTCAGCGTCTATACCGTGGAATCCCACCGCGGCAGTGTCATGGAAAAACTCAACCTCCACAACACCGGAGACATCGTCCGCTTCGCCCTTCGCAGCGGCCTCATCGACTGACTTTCTCTGCGACGCAACGGCTCCTGATCAGTTGATTCGAACCAGAACAGCTGCAGGCGTTGGTGCAGCGAAACCGGCAGGCGTCGCAGGCTCAATGGTTAGTGAACCCGATTTTAGGCCCTTCAAAAGGATTTGCTTCGAGCGCTCCCCGGGTTGGAATATGACACTGGCCGGCGTGACTGAGAGCAAGCTGGGGTCGGACACCCGGATCGGCACAGTCACGGGGAATGCTCCCGGACGTAAGGCATGAATAGAAGACCCATTCGGCCGCCCGTCAGCAGAAACCGCAAAGAACTCAACCGTTGTGTTCAATTCAGAGCTCACTCCCAGGTTGATCGTCGCATTGCCAGACAGAGCGGGAGTGATGAAAAATGCACTCTCAAGATGTGTGACAACCGATATCTGAGGTGCGTAACCAGGTGCACTAATGGTCAGATCGGTGCTTCCCGATCGCGCCAGGCTGTGCAGATAGATGGTTACGAAGTTGGGGCCAACTGGCGTATTTATTTCAGTCTGGCCCGGCAAAGTCTGGCCTGAGGCAACCTGCAGTCGATTCGGATTCGATGACCGGATCGTGAGCCGTACATCGCGCGGGACACTGATCGAACAAGGAACACTGGCTTCATAATGGACTGGGATTGCGCAAGAGACATTCAGCTTCGGCTCTTCTACGCGAATCAAAAGGCTCGATCTTGCAGCTGGTAGCGTAGCAAAACCTTCTGGAGGCAAAACACGCAGGGTTGCCGTGCCCGCTGAGACACCACGAAACGTGAAACTGCTCCTGCCAGAATTGGTGATCACAGGCGCTGGCCGAATCACGGCTACTACTGATGGATTGTCTGATTCCAAGGTCACAGGGATGTTCGCCGGATCAAAGCCGGGTCGAAAGGCAAAACCCGGATAGGTTATTTCTGGAATGCCGCTTAGTTCAGAACGTATCGACGGAAATACTTCAATCGACCATGAAGACTCAGCGCCTGCGACAACGCTAAGCGAATCCACGGAAACAATTGAACTGAATGACAGGCCAAGGGGAGCAAAGTATACAGGGGTTCTGAACACCTCATAGCCGGGTAATGTCACTTCAACGCGAGCTTCGCCTTCGCCAGCGAGTGAATCCAAGTTAAAGTTGACAGAGTTGCTATTCACCGGCCAGAGAGTAGTAACTGAGGCTTGCCCGGGAGAAGAGTCAATGGCTGACTGCACCAGCAGCTTTGAAGGGTCAAGGCTGCGTATGTTGAACAGAGTATTGTCTTTGGGCGCGGAAGCGCCTGCTTCCAGTTGCAACTGGATCACGCTTCGTGAGTCGCGGCCAGCTACAATCGGGCGCGCTAAGAGGCGGGGCAGGCGCACATCGAGCTTGAGTGAAGATCCAATCCTTGCCCCGGAAACCGCTGTTACTTGAACACTCCCAACACCAAGGCCAGTAAAAATCGTTTCGCGGCTAGCCACGCCAGGCGGGAAGTTCGCCTCCACGCCGGCTTGCAACTTTACAGACAGAAGGGCAGGATCGGAAATTTGTGTATTGAATTGAATTGGGGCAATACCCGGCCGCGTACCAAATGCCGAATTGCCCGCGGTTGAGACTAGCGAAATCGTGTAACCGATTTCAGAACCTTGAAGGATTGTACTGGCCGGGCTGATCTGGGTGAAGCCGCGATTAAGCGCGAGAGTCCAATTGTAGATCGGAACCGTAAGCTCAACCGTGTCGATCCCCACCCCTTCAAGGCGAACCCGTGCAGTTGTCAAACCGTTAGCAGAAGGGATCGCCAAACCGTGCAGGTAGATCGGACTATTGGTGAGAGTGTCGATGCTCGACTGCCCCGCAGCGGATGGGGAAGTAGAAAATACAAGCTTCTCCGGTTCGAGCGAGGTCACCTTAACGGAACGATTGATGTAGTTGTTGGTTCCTGCGAATGAAAAAAACGTTTGCACTGTAACGCTGGTCAGGCAATCCGTAATTGCCGACCAGAAAAGATTCGCTAACGCGGTTTTGTTTACCCGGATTCTAAGCGCTTGGCGGAATGTCGGTACCGAATAACCGCCTACCGGGTCGAGCGCCAAAGTGAATTCGCCAGGAGCAGTCCAACCCAATGTTGCCGTACAAGAGCCGGAATTGCGACTGATGCTGCAAGTATTTCGGCTCAAGGTCAAGTCGGAGGAATTGGCGGAGAAATTCAATACAGCAGGTGTAGTAGACCATGCGAATTGCGCCTCCAGTGGCTCCAGGCTATCGGGATCCAGGGCATAGGGAGCAATGGAGACCGTGGCTGCTCTTTCGCTTACATCTACTACAAGCCGGGCGTCGCTGAAGGCAAAGCCGGCGGGTCCCAGCCGTACCGGAATCAGGGTGTCCTGGTAGTTTTGTATTCTGACCCGAATTGTAGTGTTGCCACTAGACCCCACACCAACGGCATTGAACGAAACTCTTCCAGTCTGGGTGAGCCTGATGCTGGGACTGGTTGAGGCGTTTGCCCCTGTTGCGAATTGAACCAGATCTGGATTATCGGAAATAACTTCCACTTGGGCAGAGGAGTCAAGGGGATGAATTGGGTCGAGTTGGAACACAGCAGCCAAGCCACGACCAATCGTTCGCGTGGATGTGGTCGGCCGGAAGGGAGAGGGCAGGTTTGTCTGCGCCTGAATCCTCACGCTATTTCCAATTCGCAGATTTGTTGTGTCGGAAATGAACCGAATTTCGGCACTGCCAGGGCTCTTGATTTCAATCTGCGGCGAAGTGGAAGCGGAGTTCGCGATGTTCCAAGTACTGGCAGTTGGAGCAGCAATGTTTGGGTTGGAGGATTCAATTCGCACTATCGTCGGTGGATTATTGAGTGGATCCAAAGTTTGTGGGGAACCATCCTCCAGGCGTAAGGAGGATTGCAGGAAAGCCCTGGTGCCCGGCGGTGCCTGAATGGAATCGGATGCTGGAAAGGATCCCGAAAGAGAAGTGTTCAGAACAAGCCGCTGAAGATCAACCGTCGTATAGACGTCTTCCTCAAGGCTGGAAGAAGACAGGCGAACGCGCACACTTCCTTCAGTCTTGAGTGCCTTCAATTGAACCCCGATTGCACCGAACACATTGGAAGACACAACTTCCGTTTCTGCTGATCCTGTAAAGTTCGTTACGCCAAAGCTCACAAGCAGCAGTGATGGATCCTCGCTCTCAACTCGAAACTTCCCGGCGGGCCTGAATTGCGAAACGTTGGGTGTGATCGAAAACGGCAGCACAAGTTGATACGAGATCGATGACCTTGTGAGTGGTGAGGCTACCACCCTTGCTGGAAAGCTACGAAGACGCGGCGGACTAATGCGGATAGGGAGGCCACCCTCTGGCCAGAAGCCGATATTGGAAACAATCTCGACTCTCGCTTCACCAACGGCCGACGGTATTACGAGGCCAATCGTTGGATTGAAAGGGTTAACATCTACTCGAAAAATCGCGGGATTTGAACTGCGCCAGGTGATTGGCGGCGTTGGAAAGGGCAAGCTCAGGCTGTAATTGACCGGCACTACCGGTTCATTTTTGTCCGGGTCGAGAATGGAGAAGGCATATCGGACTTCTACTGGTGCGTTAAACGGTGTGAGCTCCGTTGGCGCCGAGTTCAGGAAGTACACGCTCTTGCCGACCCGCACCTTGATTTCCCGGGGCGAATAACCAGGTGCAGTGATGAATATCCGGGTTTCCCCCTGGTCACTGAGCCCCTCCAGACTAAAACTGGGATTTTCGCCAAGTGTGATTTCGGCAGCCCTGATTTCCCCAACGACAAAGCCGGCGAGTGATGGATTTTCAATCCGGGCGGTGACAGACCTTCCTGCCAGCGGTTGCGAGGGGCGCACGCTAAAGATAGTTCGTAGCCCACGCCCCGCCCAAACCTGATCTGGAACTGCAAATATGGGCAGAGAAACTTCTGCTACAAATGCATCGATCCCACCGGAATTGCCTGCCTGCCAGGCTGATTTCTCAGGCATGTCGGTCGAGTTTGTGGACGCCCCCAAACGGAAGGGTCCCGAGAGAGGTATGAATGCCGAGCGAATGGAATCCTCACCGGAGCCCCCGAGATAACTTACGGTTTGCGCCGCGAAGCTCGCATTGAAATAGGCGTAGAATCCATCGATGCCGCCCTTGTTTGTCGATTGAAGCGCGTCTTGAACCGGGAGGTCTGAACTATTGGAATCACCTGCGATCAACAAATCGGCGACAGAGTTGGACGCGATACTGTGAACTCGCTCATCGCCACTGCCTCCGAAATAGGTGGAACGGGTTAGTTCACCCGATTCTCGGGAGATCTCGATCAGCACCACATCTCTGCCCCCTGCGAGACTGGCTTGACCTGGCCTTAGGGTTGGAAAGTCGGTGGAAGTGGTTTCACCCACCAGCAAAAAGCTTGTGAGTGTCGTTGTCCCAGCCTTGATACGGTCGACTCCAGATCCCCCGAATCGAAAGCCGCGGATGATTTGTGGACTTTCAATCAGGGTATTGGTTGCAAGAGAAAATCGTGGACCAAACTCAATCAAGAATCCATCGCTCTCGCCTTTGAGTGAGCCGGGAAGGCCATTAACCTCGTTTGAACCAGTTTCTCCCATCATGACGAAGCTGTTGCCGAGGGCCTGAAGGTGGAATACTTCGTCATCTCCCGGCCCGCCAAAATAGGATGCAGTCAGGATGGTCGCGTCAGAACTGTTGGCTATGCTGGCAAAGAAGCCATCCCTGCCGCCGCCGGGGCTAGCCTGGAAGGCGCCCCGCACAGGCAAATCGGTTGAATCGGTGCTTCCTGCAATCTGAAAACTACCTGCCGATTGCACGAACGAATTTGCCCGGTCAGCACCAGAGCCACCAAAATAGCTCCCCACAAAAATCGGATTCTGCAGGCTGGGAGGAGCATTCAATCGAAACGTGTAGGATGCTACAAAGGCATCTGACGCGCCTCCCCTGTAAGTCGACAAGGTAGTGAACGGGATGTCCTGGCTGTTGGTTGTTCCTGCAAAAAAAAGAAAGATGGCATCCTGGCTTAAGCCAAGAGAAGCTCCGGCGAGTGTGTCATCCCCGGAGCCACCAAGGATGAAAAGCTTGTCCCGCCAGTTCGCAGTAAGAATTGGATTCTGGTTTGGTGAAGCCTGAGTGCGAAAGAAGATGTCTCGCCCTTTGCGGCTCACACCATTGCCCCCATCAATGAAGTTCGATGCCGTGTGGCCAGCCACATAGCCCTCGCCAATTGTCACAATCTCCTCGTCGCCTTCTCCTCCCAGATAGGATGCAAACTCAAGCACTGGATCCACCGTCAATGGAAGCCTCTTGTCATACTTCGACGCCTGAAACTGGAAGTGCTGATTGCCCAGCGAAAGCCAGTTGCTGCTCACAATCTGCCGTCCCCTGGATGTTTCCTGGTAAACAACCGGGGCCCTTTGGAGCCAGGCTTCAGCTCCAATTCGTGAGCTGAAGTCTCCGTTAGCCTGGAGTAGAACAGTTTGTGCAGATAGAAACTTTAGCTGAATCAAAGCGGGGTCCACTCCCGGTTGAACCTGAAAATCGTATTCGAGTCTGCCTTTGTCGAAATAGAAGACGAGATCAATTCCGCGGTATACGTTGCGAGCAGTCAGCCGTTGGTAGCGGCGAACATCGTCTACTGGGCGCTCGATACGGTAGTAAACCGTTTCTGGCCTGACTTGTGAGCCTTCCCAGGCCAACGAAGCTCCGTTCTCAAAACGAAGCTGCAGTCTCTCCGGCTTGCCATCTTTACCGGGACTCAGAA
>JAPKYY010000002.1 GCA_026394095.1 Acidobacteriota bacterium
TTCTCCGCTCTCGCCAAAAACTCCGTTAAGTCGCCCTGCGCAACCGCCACTCCAAGCTGAGCCCGCCAGCTGCCAAGCCGCGCCAGACTATCATCGATCTCAGCCGCAATCAAAACTCGTTCTGCATCGGTAAGCTCGGTAATGGAACTCAGCCCCGCCTGATATCGCGCAGCAGCCTGTGCCCGGGCCTCACGTGCCGCACCAGCCAGAAGCGGGGTGTTACCGGCAACCTGTTCAGCAGCCGACAACTGCACTTGCGCCTTCATCCGCTGCGTCTCAAGATCACGCAAGAGCTGCTCCTGCCGCGCCTGCTCCATCCGCCCTCTCGCGACTTCAATCTCTTTACGCACCCGCAGCCCCGGAAGATCCATCAACGAATAGGTCATCGTAAATCCAACTCCCCAGTTGTAGATATTATGCCCAAGTCCGCTGACAACTCCACCAGTCGTAAAGTCCGGGTTCGCTCCAGTGCCACGAGCATACATCGTGGCCTGCGTATTGAACTTCGGATAGTAGCTACGCTGCAACACCTTCAACCTCGCGTCTGATTCTTCCCTGGCAATACGCTGCTCCACAAGAACCGGGTGATCCTTCACATCTCGGTTAGCGGCAGCAACTGGCGGCAGATCGAGAAAGTGTTGTTTTGAGACCTTCAATTGCGCCACTGGCACATTCAGTAATTGCGCCAGACTCGTCTGTGCGATCTGCACAGCTGCTTTGGCCTGAATCACCTGATTCTCAGCCGCAACTCTTTCGGCCCGGGTGCGCGAAAGATCGCCACCGGGACGAAGTCCGCTATCGACCAGTCCGCGAACCACGGCTTCAATCGCCACAACCCGGTCCCGCCCAGCCTTTGCCGACTCAAGCGTCTGCTCGGCCGCAAGCAAAGTCAAATAGGCGTCAGCAGCCATTGACGCAACCTCAAAGCGCGTACGCTTCAGCCCTGCCTCGGCTCTTCTTTGCCCTGCAGCACTAACACCCACTGACGCTGCCCGCTGTCCGAAATCAAATGGCTCCCAGGAGACAAGAAAGCCAACAGCGGTTCCCCACACATTGGTTCCTGCGTTTGCCGCCAGCGGCGGGCCAGAGATCGGCGAAATTATCTGTTGCTGCAAGACCATCCCGTAGACGTTGTTCCTGGTCGCACGGTTCACTTGCGCAATGGCATCAGCCTTCGGAAGATAAGCCAGCCGTGAAAGCTGTACACCCGCGGCTGCAGCCTTGATCTGCTCCTCATTCACACGGGTCGCCGGGTATTGCTCCACCGCCTGCTGCACCGCCTGCGCAATGGTAAGCGGCTGCGCAGAGGCACAGACAGCCAAGAAACCCAACAATCCAACCCTCATACTTCGCGCGCAATTCCGCGCTTGCTTGCGCGAACAAATCTCGCGATATGGCTGGCGTGAGGATGGGAAAGCGCTTCGAGTTGGTCGCATGCTTCATCCTTCTTCAGTGCGCTGCGGTAAAGAATCTTGTAGCAGAGCTTCAATGTAACAATATCAGCGGCTGAGAACCCGGCACGCCGTAGCCCCACCAGATTCAAACCCTCCACCGCCACATCAAACTTTGAGTACAGAAAAAACGGAGGCAGGTCTGAATTGACGCGCGTATTCCCGCCCACCATGGCCAGCCGCCCAATCCGCGAGAACTGATGCACCACCACGCCACCCGAGATAAAAGCCTGGTCTTCCACCTCTACATAACCTGCCAAAAGCGCACAACTGGCAACCACGATGTGGTTCCCCAACTGGCAGTCATGTGCGATATGCCCAGAGGTCATGATGAAATTGTGATCCCCAATCACAGTTGAAGCCTCAGGCTTGGTAGCTCTTGAAATCGTGAAGTGTTCGCGGATCTTGTTGTAATCCCCGATCCTCAAATAGCTCCGCTCGCCCTTGAAGTTCTTATCCAGCGGATCCGTACCAAGCACCACCGAAGCACTGATTTCATTGCCTTCTCCGAGCGTCGTCCATCGTTTGATGTACACGTAGGGATCGAGAATGCAGTTCTTCCCGAGCACAACATCCTGCTCGATAATGCAAAAATCTCCGATCACGCAACCCGGTCCGATAACGGCATCCGGATGGACTCGGGCAGTAGGGGCCACACACGCCCCCGGGTCTATGGGCATAAATAGATTATGCGTGTTCGTGAACTGGCTCAGCGACTGGGTCTTACTTTTGAAGGCGACGGAGAGAAAAACATCTCGGGAGCAGCCGAGCTCGAAAGGGCTGGCACCGAAGATGTCGCCTTCGTCGGATCGAAGAAATTTTGGAGGCTCGCCGAAGCTTCAGCCGCCGGTTGCCTCATCGTAACCTTCGACTACCCCTCAGCTGAGCGCACAATGATTCGCGCCGCCGAGCCTCGCGCCGCCTTCGCCGGCAGCCTGATGCTCCTCTACCCCAAAGCCGCCCCACAATCAGGCGTTGCCCCAGGCGCAGCCATCGATCCCAGCGTCAGCCTGGGCGACCAGGTCTCGGTAGCGCCCCACTGCACTATCGGTGCTGCCTCAACGATCGGAGACCGCGTCCAAATTCACGCCGGTTGCAGCATAGGCCCTAACGTCAAGATCGGCAAAGACTCGGTAATTCATCCTCGTGTCACTATTTACGACGGCGTAGAAATCGGCGAGCGTGCAGTCATCCATTCCGGGGCCGTCATCGGTGCCGACGGCTTTGGCTTCGTTCCAATTAACGGCGAATGGAAAAAATTCCCTCAGGTGGGCGGAGTCAAGATCGGCGACGATGTCGAGATCGGTGCAAACTCCTGCATCGACCGCGCTGCGCTGGGCCTCACACAAATCGGCAACGGAGTAAAGCTCGACAACATGGTTCACATCGCACACAATTGCCAGATCGGTGACCATGTCGTGATTGCGGCTCAAACGGGTTTGTCGGGCGGCGTAGTGGTAGGTCACCACGCCATCATCGGCGGTCTGGTAGGAATTGGCGACAAGGCTCGCA
>JAPKYY010000842.1 GCA_026394095.1 Acidobacteriota bacterium
GACGGTCATCGAGCTATAGGCTAAACGGAGTAAATAGAATCGTTCGTTCTGAGAACCAAATGAACGAACACTAATGTTTTCGATGGTACCGACGCCATGGTTTGGATAAACCACTTTTTCGCCGACTTGAAAAGTCATTCGAGGACCCTCCGTGCACTTGAGATTGTTGTTACATCGTTGAAACGTGATGGCTAATTGAAGGGTAGAACCGTCTTAGACGATTGTCAACGTAGGAAGTTGCAAAAAATTCAATTTTTCTCAAAGTTTGAGCCGATAGGATTCATTTTTTTCGCGTATGGGCATACGGGGGTAAATTCTATGGAAAAAGGGATAGCCCGGCCACTATACACCACCCTTAGGTGTATAGTTTTGCCGCTCGACGAAGAGCGGATTTGGAGATCTAAAAATCGAATCGGAGGGCAAATTGGAGAATTCGAGCTCCGGATTGATTGGACGCTCCAGTCGGCGTGGACGAGATCACCCCAAAGGTCTGAGGCGTCTGGAGGTTTACCGACGGAGCACTGAAGTTGGTCGTATTCAGGAGATTGTAGCCTTCTGCACGGAAGGTGACGAATGTCTTTTCCCCATAAATGCGGAATCGCTTCACCAGCGAGGCATCGGTATTGAAGAATCCAGGCCCACGGAAAGCGTTGCGACCGGAACTGCCGATCGACCCAGGAGCCGCGACAGAGAAAAGCGCCGCCTGCTCAGGGGTAAAGAAACGAACTCCACCGCCAAAGCGCTCGAGCTTTCCGATAGAACGGTCCTTGCCAGAGTAGTCGGCCAGAGCCCCAAGATTGCTCGCCAGAGGGCCGAAATCGGTAATGTTGGGCCCCGTATATATGCCCGATGAAATGCTCAGCGGCTGACCAGAAGTGACGAATCCGAGCGAACCGATCTCCCAACCAGCTGCCACCCGATCCAGCCAATCCGGCATGTTCCGGCCAATCAGCTTGTTGCGGCCAATCGGAAGGTTGTAGCTGGCAGACCAGTTGAACGTGTGCGGGCGATCAATGTCGGCACGGGAGCGGTTTAATTTGAGATTGTAATTGTCCAGCGGACCCGTGTTACCGCCACCGTCAGAACTCGCGTTTTCAATCGTCTTCGACCATGTATAGTTAATTGCCCCACGCAGAGCACCCGTCTGGCGGCGCAGGCTCATTTGGAGCGAATCATAATAGGTGCGGCCCATATTGGTAGACAGGATCACGTTGGTGAACTGAGGGTAATTGCGCAAATAGTATTGCGATATGCCAGCCGTTGCATAGCGAGTATAGTTGCTGGTATCGATCGTGTTGGCTGCTGCCCCAACGCTGCCCTGGCGCACAGGCGTGGCACCGATGGCATTGATCGCGGCAAGAGGAGTTCCAAACATACGAACCAGAGCGTTAGAGGCGCTGGGATTCGTATTGTTGGCTTGAAAGGCTCGTAGCTCATTGAAGTCGCCGAGGAAGCCTTCATAGATCCGGGTCTGATTGATGTTCTGATCGAGGAGCTGCTTAATTGCCCGGTTGGAAACATAACCAGCTTCGAGAACGGTATTGCGGACGATTTCATGTTGAATCGTAAAGTTGGTCTGCAATACGTAGGGTTGCCGGAAGTTTGGATCGATCTGATTCACGCCACCGAACACACGGTTCGGCAGAGGAGAAAGCGTAGGAGTCGCAGGCGGTGCAGGGAAGGTTGGCTTGTCGCCGACTCGCACATCGCTGCCCGCATTCTGGTTCGGGAATACGGATACCGACTGAGCAAAACCGGGAGTAGTGCTGTCGGGGTCGATGGTGGCCGTGCCAGGGACACGATCATAGAAAACTCCCCAGGATGCGCGGATGGAGGTCTTGCCTGATTTGAAAGGAGACCAGGCCACGCCAACTCGCGGTGCAAAGTTGTTGTAGTCGTTCTTGAACCAGGAATTGCTGCGCTTGACAGTTAGATCGGAGATGCGGCCAGCCGTGTTGAGGAGCCCGGCTTCGTTCTGAACCAGGTTGCCTTGAAGTTGGTCCCGCTCAAACGGTACGCCGTAAAATTCATAGCGAAGGCCAAGATTGAGCGTCAAATTGGGCTTGATACGCCAGTCGTCCTGAAAATAATACCCGTAGTCGCGGAAGATGAAATTTCTCACGCGAGGAGTTCCCGGAGTCTGGAATTTGGCAAGATCACTATAGAAAGTGGTCTGGATTGAACTGACCCGGCCCAGCAGATCGTTGTAAAGATTGTCAAAACGAGCGCGGTCGGCCGCAGCGATCTGCGACCCCGTAGGCCCGATTGAACCTGGCGCGGCGTTGCCATTTCCCTGCCCCACCGTGATGTTGGGATAAATGTTGGCGTCGTTGGTTGAGTATTGTGTGATCTTCGAAAAACGCGCACCCATCTTGAACGTGTGATTGTTGCGAATGATTGAGAAGTTGTCAGAGAACTGGGGATTTACCGGTGAGTTCCGGGCAGAACCAAATCCAGTCGGAATAGGTTTCGTGAAAAGATTGGAGCCAATGAGCGCCTGCCCGGGATAGGACACACTTCGAACGCGTCCAAACACAACTGACGACTCGGAATAGCCCCAGACGAATTCATTCAGCATGGTCGGCTTTACCGTCCAGGTGGCACCAATCGAGTACCCGGCACGAATGCCACCCTGAGTTCCATTCGGCTGGCCGGGAAAGGTCGCTTCAGCGTTGTTGAGCGAGTCGGCGAGTGTGACAGTCTTGAACCAGGAGTAACGGAAATATGTCCGGATCTTGCTGGTCGCATTCCAGTCCGTTTTCATCGTGTGCTGATCGCCGTTTCCATTGGCAGGAGCATTGAAGCGGAAGCCTGCGGTATTCAGACGATCACCCACGTCAAAGTTATTGGGTGCAGGCAGCAATGCGAGGTTAGCCGCAACGGTCTTGTCGATACCAAGTCCGCGAGGATCGTTCTGCACGATATTGTAAGATCGGGTCTCCCCCGCACCAGGCTGGCCGGCAGGCACTACCCAACGAAAGATTCCAGACTTCGCCTCAGGCGTTAGCACCGTGCGATTGCGCACGACTTCCTGCGCAGTGCGTGACCCCTGATAGTTGTAAAAGAAAAACAGCTTATCCTTACCGCTGAAAAGTTTCGGGATCGTAACCGGCCCCCCAAACGATCCTCCAAACTGGTTCTGAATAAACTTGGGCCGCAGCAGCTCAGTACCGCTCGACTTATTGAAGAAGTTATTTGCATTGAGAACAGTGTTGCGGTGGTATTCGAACAGGTTACCGCTGAAGCGGTTGGTACCAGAGCGTGTGATCAGCTCAACTGTACCGCCGGCATTGCGGCCATACTCAGCTTTCGCACCATTGGTAATGATTCGAAATTCTTCAACCGAATCAGTGTTGTTCGCATTGAGCGTAAGGCCCAGCCGGGGAGCCACTGCGTCGTTGACGTCGATACCGTCGAGCGTGTTGTTATTGGACCCTTGTCGCATGCCGTTGACGCGGGCGAAGCTCGGGTCATTCGGGCTGGTGCCAAGCTGCACACCCGGTTGGTAAGTCGCTAGTGCAATCGGGCCACGGCCAAGCTGCGGAAGCGTATCAATGTCACGAAGCGTCACCGCGCGTTGAATTGTTGCTTCGGTCGTTTGCACCCGGACCGCATTAAATTCAACAGTGATGCTATCGGAAACAGCACCGACTTCAAGCTTGATGTCCTGTCGAATGGTCACGCCGACGTTTACTTCGATATTAGTCAGCGTTGCCTTCCGAAAGCCGGTTGATTCAGCAGAGAGTGTGTAGATACCGGGTTGAAGTGAAGGAAAAATGAAGGCGCCGGAAGCATTGGCTTCGGCGTCCTGCTTGGCCTGAGTCTTGGTATTAACAATCACGAGCTTGGCACCGGGAACCGTGGCCCCGGAGTTATCGATAACTGTACCCTCAACACGGGCGTTCTGAATTTGGGCTGATAGACCTAGAGCAAAAAGAAGAAACGAGAGGAAAATACGCATAAGGATCCCTGGAGAAAGAGTCAGCTTTTGCTGGGAGGATCTGCCACTTGGACCCCGATCCCTCGTGAAGCGTTGAAGAAGATAGTAGCTCAGCTGCTCCAAATACGCAAGGAGCCCGGCGGGCCTCTATGAGGCTTCGCCGGGCTATCCGGGGTTCTGGTTGTGACCAGTGGCTAGAAGTCGACGCGCAGCGCCATTTGCATGACGCGGGCACCAGTGCCGCTGGAGGTATTGGCCGTAGCAGACAAACGACCGAAGGTGCTCGGAGTTAGAATGCTTGTGCCAGGTGTAGTGAAGTTTGCGCGATTGAGGAGATTATAGGCCTCAGCGCGGAACTGCATCTTGATTCGTTCAGTAATCGGGATCGGCTTCACAATTGAGGCATCTGTATTGAAGAACTTGGGGCCTCGGAATGCGTTGCGACCGGAGTTACCGATCTCGCCAGCACCAGGGAAAGTGAAGGCAGCAACCTGAGCCGCAGAGAAATACTGCACTCCACGGCCATCCTTCAACACCTCACCGATATTGCGGTCGCCACTGTAGTTGGCATACGTATTGAGTGTCGAGCCAAGTGTGCGGCGTGCGCTCGTAACTGAGAACACAGTGCCGGACTGAACAATGGCAAGGCCGCCAATTGTCCAATCGCCAACAATGCGATTCACGAAGCCGTTAGCACCGCTCATATAGCGCTGGCCTTTGCCAAATGGCAATGTGTAGCTACCGGAGAAGTTGATTGCGTGCGGACGGTCAAAGTCAGAGCGGCCGCGGTTGTTGACGAAGTTGTAGTTGTCTACCGGTGCGGTAAAGCCATTGCCGTCGACCGAAGCGTTATCGATCGACTTCGAGAACGTGTAGTTCAAGATGGCGAGAGCATTCCGTGTCCGATGTGAAACTGTCATCTGGAGCGAGTTGTAGCTGGAGGATCCAGCATTTGAACCATACTGCACCTGGTTGTACTGCGGGTAGTTACGCAGGTAGAAGTCGCTCACTCCGGCACCGGCATAGCGGTTGTAGTTGCTCGCAGTGCGATCCAGGTTATCGGCTACCGTGCCAGCAAGTCCCTGTGCCAGGTTGGTTGCACCAAGCGCGGTCACCGCTGCGCCTGCACCACCAAAAAGGCGTGCAAGCGTGTTGTTTCCGCCAACAGCAGTGCCGTTAGCGGAAAACGCAGCCAGTTCCCTAAACGAGTTCAGGAAGTCCCCATAGATCCGTGGCTGGTTGATGTCCTGCCAGGTAAAGAGTTTCGTACCTGCAGTGCGAACAAAGCCGGTATCGAGAACCGTGTTCTTGGCAATCTGATGGGAGATGCCGAAGTTGATCTGCTGCAGATAACCGGTGCGGAGATTCGGATTGAATACGGTGATGGTCGTGTTGCGGTTCAGAGGGAGGCTGGTCACAGGAGCTCCTGGCTTGATAGGGAGATCCGAGGCAGCGAGGTTGCTCACCGTTCTAATAGTGCCGCCAGCCCCGTTCGGGAAAGTCTGGGTTGCCTGCGCAAAGCCAGGCGTGTTGCCGTCGACGGCGCTCGAAGTGGCACCGATGATGCGATCAAAGAAGATACCCCAATTGCCACGAACTACGGTCTTGCCATTCTTGAATACGTCGTAAGCAAAGCCAAAACGCGGAGCGAAGTTATTGAAGTCGTTCTTGTACCAGGAATCGGTCTTTTTAATGACTGTGTTGCTGATGTTGGCAGAAGTGTTGAGATCTGCAACCCGGTCGAGCGAACCCTGGAAGCCATTGAGTTCCTTCGGAACACCAAAGTTCTCCCAGCGAAGACCCACGTTGAGAGTCAGGTTCGAGCGGATCTTCCAGTCGTCCTGGAAGAAGATACCCATGTCCTTGAACACTGTGTTGCGAACGCGAGGCGAACCGGCGTCCTGGAAGGTGACGAGATCGCTATAGAAGGTTTGTGTAACGTTGCCCACGCGTCCTAGAACATCGTTGAATAGCCCTTCAAAAATCTGACGGTTGGCCGATGTGAGTCCCTGCGGCCCGAAAGTCGCGGCGGGAGCGTTTCCTGCGGAGGTTCGGGTCAAGTTGACGTTTGGATAAATTCCACCGAAGTTATAGCCATACTGTAGAACCCGGCGGAAGGTGAAGCCAACCTTGTAGGTGTGCTTGCCCTTCAGGAACGATATGTTGTCCGTCATGTCGACCACCGGCGAATTGCGGCCTTGCCCCAAAGCACTGTTGATCGGATCATCGTAAAGGTTGGAAAGAACTGCGACCCCGCCGTCACGATAAGGCCGAATGAAGTCAACGGATGCGCTTTGGCGTCCGATACGAAATTCATTAACGGTAGTTGAGTTGATGGTCCAGTCAGATCCTGCACCCCAACCCCAGCGAACTCCACCCTGCTTTCCGTCGGGTAGGCCAGGATAGCGCTGCTCGGCACTGTTCAGCGAGTCAATCGATTCATTGAACTGGCGGCTGTAGCGAAAGAAAACACGATGATTGGGCTTAAGGTTATAGTCAACCTTGCCAGTGCCTTGATATTCAAGACCAGGTGCCGCAACATTGAAGCGGAAGCCACCGGTATTGAAACCGTCGCCTACGTCATTGTTGTTGGGGTTTGGCATCAGCGCCATGAGTTCTTTCATCTTCGGGTCAATGCCACGACCATTAGGATCGTTCGCCCCGATGTTAAAAGTTCCACCAGTCCAGGTGTAGATACCCTGCTTGGCAGATGCAGTCAGAACGGTGCGGTTGCGCACTACGCCCTGGGTTGTGCGGCGACCCTGGAAGTTGCCGAAGAAGAATAGCTTGTCCTTAAGAATCGGGCCGCCCATCTGTCCACCAAAAATATTCTGAATGAAGACGGGACGCTTGGTGCCGCTCGCATTGTTGAACCAATTGTTGGCATTCAGCACAGTGTTGCGCAAAAAGTTGAACGCGCTGCCGTGGTACTGGTTTCCGCCAGAGCGAGTCACCATTTCTACCTGGCCACCAGCGTTACGTCCGTATTCAGCCTTGCCGCCGTTGGTGATGATGCGCACTTCCTCAAGCGAATCGGTATTCACAGCAGTCATGCTGAGGCCGAGGCGAGGAACCACTGCGTCGTTGACGTCGATGCCATCGAGGCGAGAGTTGTTAGAACCCTGACGTGCACCATTGATGCGCGTAAAGGTGGGGTCGCTCGGATCAACCGAGGCACCAGGCACAAAGGCAACCAGCGAAAGCGGAGACCGGCCCAACTGCGGCAGCGTGTCGATGCTCTTCATGTTCACGGTGCGGGCAATTGTTGCGTCAGAAACGTTTACATTGACTGCGTTGGCTTCAACGGAAATCGACTCCGACACAGCACCAACCTCAAGGCCGATAACCTGACGAATCGTCTGTGATGCATTCAGTTCAACACCAGAAACGACGGACTTGCGGAAGCCACTTGCCTCAACAGTGATTTCGTATTCGCTAGGCACCACCGAAGCAAAGAGCGCTACACCAGCGGAGTCTGTATTCAGAGGGGTACCAAAGCTCGACTTGCGACGCAGATCTTTGAGAGAAACTTTCGCTCCTGCGACCAATGCGCCAGAAGAATCGTTGACAACAATTTCCAGACGGCCATTGAGAACCTGAGCCGGCAAGAGAGAACTGAACAAGCACAGCAGCGCAGCGGTAGCTGCGGATCGGAGAGAGAGTGACATCCGGTTGCCTTTATCCTTGTGCGGAATTTGATTTATTTTGCTGACAAGGACTCAAACATGGACAGACGGGTCTCAGAGAGCCCTTAGCAACAATTGTTCAAATGTTAATACATCCGCATACAATTTGTAAACATGCCTACCGGCGCAAAAGATAGACCGCAACCTCAGCCGTCAAATTGGGGAATTGTGTCACTTCACTGTCGCCTGCCAGGAACGCGCGCTTTTCAATCACCCACCCCTCCCTTTTGCACAACATTTCAAAGTCTTTTACTGTCACGAAATGGATATTCGGCGATTCATACCATTCAAAGGGAAATAACTCATTCTGAGGCGAGCGGCCGCTCACCAGGTGAGACCACCGCACAGACCAGTGGCTGAAATTTGGGAACCCGACAATGATGTGTTTGCCGACCCGAAGAATTTCGCGCAGAAGATCTAGTGGCTGCCGCGCCTGCTGCAGCGTCTGCGAAAGAATGACGTAGTCGAAGGCTTCGGTTACGTAGTCCTTGAGGCCACTCTCGATGTCTCCCTGGTATGCCGAGGCACCACGCGAGATGGCCCGGCGCACCAGGTCACGGTCGATCTCAACACCCCGGGCATCGCACGATTTGTTTTGCCCCAGCCAGGCAATCAGAGTTCCGTCGCCACAACCAAGGTCAAGCACATTACTATTCGGAGCAACCCAGTTTGCGATAACCGAGAAATCCTTCCGCGCAAACAAATCCTGATCGGTCGCGCTCGATCTCGGCTCATGCCGCTCCATACGCATCGTTGTATCCAGAAATCCAGAAACCAGAATCGTTTGCTCATCTACCTCAACAAGAAAAGCGTCGTGACCGTAGTTGGACTCCAACTGAACGTAGGCCACGTCCTTGTTCCGGGCGCGCAAAGCGCTCACGATTTCCAGCGACTGGTAACTGGGATAGAGCCAATCCGAAGTAAAACTAATCACCAGGAATCGCGCCTTCGACTGATCGAGGGCCGCAGGCAACGTCGCGTGATTTGCGGCCAGGTCGTAGTAATCCATCGCTTTGGTGATGTAAAGGTACGAGTTGGCGTCAAAGCGGTCGACGAAACGACTGCCGCGATAGCGAAGGTAGCTCTCAACTTCAAACTCAGCGGAAAAATCGAATGAAAAGCTGTCCTTGCTGCGCAGCCGCCTTCCAAACTTGGTACGCATCGAATCATCACTCATATAGGTGATGTGCCCCACCATTCGCGCCACAGACAACCCGCGCGCTGGCTTCGTATTGTGTGCAATGTAATTGCCGTCGTGGAATTCCGGATCAGCCATAATTGCCTGACGGCCCACTTCATTAAAGGCAATTTGCTGCGCACCATGCCGCGCAGTGGTCGCTACAGCAAGGCAACTGGCCACACTGTCAGGAAAGGCCACCGTCCATTCGAGAGCCTGCATCCCGCCCATAGATCCCCCAGCGACAGCCAACAGTTTCTTTATGCCGAGACTTTCTACCAGAAGTTTCTGCAGCCGCACCATATCTCCGATAGTGATCATCGGAAAGTGCATACCGTAAGGCTCGCCCGTCTTCGGGTCAATCGACGCCGGCCCCGTGGTGCCGCGGCACCCACCCAGGACATTGGAACAAATGACGAAAAATTTGTTCGTATCAATAGCCTTACCCGGGCCGATCATGTTGTCCCACCAGCCGGTTTGTCCATCTTCCTCAGAGACCCCGGCAGCGTGGGAATCCCCTGTAAAGGCATGACAGATCAATACGCCGTTCGTCTTCTCCGGGTTCAATGTGCCGTAGGTCTGATAAGCCACTTCGACCGGGCTCAAGACCGCTCCCGCTTCAAGAGCAAGCGACTCGAATTGAACGATTTGCGTAAAGGCCTGGAGCGTCGTACTGGCTGAAGTAGACATATCGTGTGAAGACAAGTTTAGCAATCGCGCCGTGTCGTGTTAAATTAGGAAAAATCCCCCCAACAAGGAGAACACAAGGTTGAACACTGCCTTGCTCGCCCTGGAAGACGGCACAGTCTTCGAAGGCAAAGCCTTTGGTGCGCCCGTAGATAAAGCGGGTGAAGTGGTTTTCAATACCTCGCTCACCGGTTATCAGGAAATTTTCACGGATCCGTCCTATGCGGGACAAATTGTCGTTTTGACAAACCCGCAGATTGGAAACTACGGAACCAACGACGCCGACAATGAAGCCGGCCGTCCTTTCTTTGAGGGTTTAGTCGTCCGCGAGTATTCTCCAGTTGCCAGCAATTGGCGTAGCGACGCTGACGCAAGTGAATTTCTCACGAAACACGGAATCCCCGCCGTCACCGGAATCGATACCAGAACTCTGGTGAGAAAACTACGCATTGGTGGCGTTCTTCGCGGGGTTATTTCTTCAACCACTCTCGACCACAAAGAGCTGATCGAGCGCGCAAAGAGCATTCCATCAATGGCTGGCATGGATCTGGCCACCAGAGTTACCACCAAACAAAGTTATTCCTGGTCTGAGGGAGTCTCTCCGGTCTCTGAATCAGAAGTACTGCTCGCCGGTGTGGCCCCTCGGTTCAAAGTCGTAGCCTACGATTTCGGCATCAAACGCAATATTCTCCGCCGCCTCTCCCACGTCGGCTGCGATCTCACGGTCGTACCCGCTGGAACCAGCGCTGAAGACGTTCTCTCCCTCAAACCAGACGGCATCTTCCTCTCCAACGGCCCTGGTGACCCCGAACCGCTGGAATATCAGGCCAGCCAAATCCGCAAGCTCATGGGTAAAGCTCCGATCTTTGGCATCTGCCTTGGCCATCAAATTCTTGGTCTTGCCCTTGGCGGCAAAACATTCAAGCTCAAATTCGGCCACCGCGGCGGCAACCACCCAGTGCTGAACAAGATCACCAACAAGGTAGAAATCACAGCGCAAAATCATGGTTTTGCCGTAGATCCCGACTCGCTCAACCAGAACGAAATCGACCTGACACACATCAACCTCAACGACAATACGCTCGAAGGCTTGCGCCACAGAAACATGCCGCTCTTCTGCGTGCAGTATCACCCCGAGGCCGCCCCTGGCCCACACGACTCGCAGTATCTCTTTGACGACTTCGTCAAACTGATGGACGAGTGGAAGGGGAGCAAGTAAGCTATGCCACGTAGAGACGACCTCAAAAAAATCATGATCGTAGGTTCTGGCCCGATCGTCATCGGCCAGGCTTGCGAATTCGATTACTCAGGAACTCAGGCCTGCAAAGCCCTCCGCGATGACGGCTACGAAGTCATCCTGATCAACTCCAACCCGGCAACGATCATGACAGACCCCGATCTGGCAGACCGTACCTATGTCGAGCCGCTCACCGTTGAATTTGCCACCGAAGTCATTAAAAAAGAACGTCCCGACGCGCTGCTTTCCACCGTAGGCGGCCAGACCGGACTGAACCTCTCGATTGCGCTCGCCGAAGCGGGTGTCCTCGAACAGTACGGCGTCGAACTGATCGGCGCAAAGGTTGAAAGCATCAAGAAGGCCGAAGACCGGCTGCTCTTCAAAGATGCAATGAAGAAGATCGGCCTCGATCTTCCGGAATCCCAGCTGATCACCAACGTCGAAGATGGCCTGGCCTTTGCGCAGCGCATTGGCTACCCACTCATCCTTCGCCCTAGCTTCACCCTCGGCGGCACCGGCGGCGGCATTGCATACAACACTGAAGAACTCATTGAGATTCTTGAGCGTGGCCTCGACCTTTCCCCCGTCCACGAAGTGCTCGCCGAAGAGAGCATGCTTGGCTGGAAGGAATACGAGATGGAGGT
>JAPKYY010000740.1 GCA_026394095.1 Acidobacteriota bacterium
GTGGCGGAAGCTTCGTACAGAAGGTGGATCAGGTGAAGATCTGGAGACGCTCCATCCTGCCAGATCTCGAAACCACCTACATGGACTTCGGCTTTCGCTGTGCCGGCCCAAATCTCCTTTAACGTTTCTTTACACTCTCATTGCATCGGAATCGAGACTCGACTGCGTCTGAAGGGTTGGAGGTAGAAGAAACCCTATGCAAGTTCGATGGTTTATCTTGATTTGCACGCTGATGGCAATGCCTTTGCTCTCTCAATCGAGCTCTGGAATCACAAAGATCACACCGGCAATCTACAACAACGACCAGGTGAAATCCTTTCTGGCAGATTACCTGGTACTGACTGAAGCTCAAATGGTTGCCTCAGACCTTGCCTTTGCCGAGGCTCGGGTAAAGCTCTTCCCACTGAGCGAACGGTTGAAGCAAACCCAAAACGCACTTGACCTGGCACTCTCAAGCGGTAGTCCTGCTGCCCAGTGGCGGCCTCTGGTTTCTACTATTTCTACCGTTCAGGCTCAGATGATGGCTATCGAGTGTGCCGCCATCGAGCGCTTCCGGCTAATCCTCGATGGGGATCAACGCCACAAGCTCGGCCGTATCAATGACCTTGCCAAACCAACAAATCAACCAGTTCTGCCCGCAAGCGCGGAAGCAGTGGAGCAATAAACATGCGCAGTATTTTTATCTTGCTGTCTCTCATAGCGAGTCTCTACGGACAATTCGTCCCCAACCAGTACATCGTCGAACTTAAGGAAGAAAGCCAGGAGCGTCCTGCCGAAAGGCAAACAAGGGCAAGGGCCCGGCAGAAGCGTGTAGAAGGCGCCTTGGGCGCCCGGGGCTTTAAGGTGACCGGGCGCACAGAGAATGTCGCGAACGCTCTAATGGTGGAGGCCCCGGATGATGGGAGCGATGCGCGGAGTCTGGTCGGTCAACTAGCGGATGTATCGCGTGTACACAAGGTAAGGCTCTTTCACAAAACGCTCGACCGCGCCGCACAAGTTCACGCCGTCACCGCTGCCTGGGAAAGACTCGGAATCGCGAGTGCAGGGAAGGGAATCAAGATTGGCATTCTCGACAGTGGAATCGAAATCACCCATAAAGGCTTCGCGGATGCTGGCTATGACGCTCTCACTGGATTTCCAAAGGCTGGAACGGAACGCGATCTTGCCTATACCAACAAGAAAGTGATTGTGGCGCGCTCTTATTCCTCGCTGTTTGCGCGAAGCGACCCGGATACTAGCGTGCTGGATCGCAGAGGCCACGGTACAGCTGTGGCCATGTGTGCCGCGGGTACGCAGCATGAATCCCCTCTCGGGACAATTGCCGGTATGGCTCCTGCTGCTTACATTGGTGTCTATAAAATTTTCGGCACTCCAGGCTTTAACGACAGCACTACCGATGCTGCCATCTTGAAGGCGATCGATGACGCCGTCGCCGATGGCATGGATGTGATCAATATGAGCTTTGGCTCAATCCTGGCTTCCCGGCCGGAGAACGACATTATCGTGAAAGCTCTTGAGCGA
>JAPKYY010000352.1 GCA_026394095.1 Acidobacteriota bacterium
GCAGGTGGTTGCAGTTTGCGATGTGAACAAGGAGTCGCCGGGGTATTGGGATGTGGGCGTTGCTGGACGTGAGCCAGCTCGGCAGTTTATCGAGTGGAATTATGCACGCGAGAAGAAGAGCGGTACGTGGAAGGGGTGTGCAGCATATGAGGACTTCCGGCAGGTGCTGGCGCGTAAGGATATCGATACTGTTTTGATTGCGCTGCCGGATCACTGGCATTCGATTCCGGTGATTCAGGCGGCGCGGGCGGGCAAGGATATTTATGGGGAGAAGCCGCTGGCGCTGACGATTGGTGAGGGGCGGGCGATGTCGGATGCGGTGCGCGAAAGCAAGCGGGTGTTTCAGTGCGGGAGCCAGCAGAAGTCTGATGTGCGGTTTCGCAAGGCATGTGAGATTGTGCGCAATGGGCGGATTGGCAAGTTGCACACGGTGTTGTGCGGGTTACCGGGCGGGACGCCGGACTTTGGGCGTACGCAGGACCGGCAGGATGAGGAGCCGGTGCCGGAAGGGTTTAACTACGACATGTGGCTTGGGCCGGCACCGGATGCGCCTTACGCGCCGGGTAGATGCCATGTGAATTTCCGCTGGATTCTTGATTACTCGGGTGGACAGATAACGGACTGGGGCGGGCATCATCCGGATATCGCGCATTGGGGGTTGGGGATGGAGTTGAGCGGGCCAGTGGCGATCCAGAATGGGCAGGCGACCTGGGCCAAGGAGAAGCTTTGGAATACGGCGACGGACTTTCATTTTGAGGCTGTGTATGCCAATGGCGTGAAGATGATTTACTCGAGCCGTGTTCGCGGTGGGGTGACGTTTCAGGGTAGTGAGGGTTGGGTATGGGTTAATCGAGGAGCGATTGAGGCAAGCCCGATGTCGTTGCTCGATTTCGAGGCTGGTGAGAAGGATGTGCGCTTGTACCGGAGTGCGAATCATATGCGTAACTTCATTGATTGTGTGAAGTCGCGGCAAGAGACGGTGGCTCCGATTGAGCAGGCGCATCGGTCGATTACGGTGGCGCATTTGGGGAATATCAGTTTGAGGCTGGGGAGGGATTTGAAGTGGGATCCGGTGAAGGAGCGGTGCATTGGAGATGAGGCGGCGAATCAGATGTTGACGCGCCCGATGCGGAAGCCCTGGACTTTGTAATGAAGCTGAAGGGGTTTGTTCTTGCGCTGCTGGGGCTGCTGCTGGCATTGGTTGGCTTGGTTTGGGTATTGGTGCCAGCTGGCTCCAGGCAGGGGGAGATTCGTTCTGCTGGAGATACGATGCGGGTGGGCGACAAGTTTGCGACTCTTGTTGTGGTGTTGCGGCCAACCACCCTATTTGATGTTGTGAACGAGCGGACTCGCTACGGCGTGGATCTGGTGTTGCATGAGGTCGCCGATGTTTCCCGTTTTGAAGTTGTGCCGATTGTCATGCGTGGGGAGGAGATGAAGCTGCGCAATGAGGCGAAGTTGTTTGGGGCCGATGGGCGGCGCGTGTGGCTCTATGCCGATACTCTTGTGGGGATTGATTTGTCGACGAAGCAAAGGGTGGGGTTTGAAGAATTATCGCGGGCGAATCCAAGTCTGGCGAAATTCTGGGTGGAGGAATCGAAGTTCTACAGCGTGGGTGGGAATGAGCAGAAGTTGCGAGTGAAGGTGGGGGATGCGCGGCAGTTTGAGTTGGACCCTGGGACATTGGTTGCTCGTGCCTATGAGGAAGAGAAATGGGCCAAGGCGAAGGACTCAGCCGAATCCCAGAAGCAGTGGGCAGAATACAACGAGAAGATGTCGATGTTTGGGGTAGGGCCGGAGGTTTTCTTCTGGAAAGGTGGTCTCGGTGCCGATGGCAGTTGGTTCGGCCTGATGAGCCGAGAGGAAGCGGGGAAAGTGGAGGAGTTTGGCGCGCCGAGTGGGCGGGCCATCCGGGGAGGCAAGACGAGCGGACTGTGGAAAGTGAGCGGGAAGGACGCGACAAGAGTTTGCGAGGTGGAATACCTGGATGCTGGTTTGTTGCGCGAAGTGAAGTCTGCAAGGCCGTTGAAATTGGAAGGCCCCGAGGGTTACCTGGTGATGCATCAATCGCGACTTGGTAAAGATGGGACCTTGCTGCTGACACGAGTGGATATGAGCGGGAAGAAGCTTTGGGAAGTGAATACGGGCATTGGGAAGTTGGACCAGGTGTTGCCCGATTCGAAGCATCTCGGGCTGGTGGGGGATCAACCGAAGGTGATGATTGGCGTGGATTTGGTGGATGGAAGGATAAGCCAAGAAGAATTTTCCTTAACACCAATGAAATAATCGCGTAGAATTTTAGGTACTCCAAGTACTCGCATGAAAACACACACACGGTCATTCTTAATGCTGCTTGCGCTTCTCGCGGGCAATTTGATGGGGCAGCTTGCCTCGAACACCTCACTGGTGGGAAATGTGACGGACGCCGCAGGGGCGGCTGTTTCTGGTGCGCAAGTGACTGCGCTGAACCAGGGGACAGGGGAGACGCTGACTGCGACCACCTCTGAGCTGGGCTATTACGACTTTCAATTTTTGAAGGCTGGTGTTTACACGGTAACGATCCAGAAGGCTGGATTCTCCACTGTGACGACGAAGGATATTTCGCTCTCGGCAAATCAGACTGTGAGAACGGATGTGGCGTTGAAGGTTGGTTCGGTGGATACGAAATTGGAAGTGACAGCAGACATTCCGCCGATCAAGACCGACGACGCGAGTGTGAGTGAAGTGTTGTCGACCAAGCAGACGGTGGATCTGCCGACGCCGTCGCGCAATGTTATGCGTCTTGCGATCACTACGCCGGGCGTGATTCCTGGCTTTAAGTCGCCGGCGGGCAACCCTGGTGGCGGTGAAGGTTATATCGGTGCTGGTACGCGCGAGATCATGAACTCGGTTTCGCTGGACGGTGTATCGATCATGAACAACCTGATCACGACGACCACGTTGCGGCCGAATGCGGATGCGGTGCAGGAAGTACAGATTCAGACTGGTACATATCCGGCACAATACGGCGGGTATCTGGGTGTGCAGTTGAACATGGTTACCAAGTCGGGGACCAACGAATATCACGGAGCTGTTTATGAGTTTTTGCGGAACCAGACGCTGGACGCGAAGCCGTTCTTTTTGCGGCAGGGTGCAGCGAAGGCACCGTTCCGCCAGAACCAGTTTGGACTTGCCATCAATGGACCGCTGTCGATTCCGAAACTTTATGACGGCAAGAACAAGACCTTCTTCATGTTTGCCTATGAGAAGCTGATTGCGAAGACGGCGGCGCCGGTGGTGGACGCGGTTTTGACTCCTCGCATGAGGGCTGGTGATTTCAGCGAACAGCCGACTACGATTGTCGACCCCTTTAATGCGCGTGCGCCGTTTCCTGGAAACGTGATCCCGACCAGCCGTCTATCACCACAGGCCGTTCGCGCACTGGCTTATATGCCGGCGCAGACCGCACCCGGCTTTGTGAACAACTTTAATGCGAACGTGGCCAATAACAACACCACCAGCCAGTACATCGGGCGAGTGGATCAAACGATTGGCGAGAAGAACCGCATGTTCTTCCGCTACACGCTGAACGATACCGCTCTGCTCAACGAGAACTCCAATCCCTTTAACGGCTATACGCAGCCTGTGGGAGACAAGAACTGGGTAGCAGGTTATACACGGGTCTTCTCAAGCACGATGATCAATGACTTCCGGTTTGGACGGCAGTATACGTCGATTGACAGTTTGAATTTCTTCACGCCTGGAAGCTTGTATCCGGCGGCGGCTGGCACGGCACTGGGAATTCCTGGCTTTACCAGTGATGACAAGAATCCCGGATTGCCTAGCCTTGCGATTGCGAACTTTATGCCGATCGGTGCGCAGAACATGAGCTCTTCGAACTGGTTCCAGAATGACCGTACGTATCAGATTTCGGATACCTTCTCGGTGTTTAAGGGTGCGCACAGCATTGCTGCCGGTATTGACTCTCGGCAGGTGCTGACCAATCGTACGGCAAACAACAATCCTCGCGGCGGTTTTAACTTCAACGCACAGCTGACCGGCTTTGGCCCGTCGGACTTTATGTTGGGTGTTCCGCAGGCCGTTACCACTCCGGGCCCGCTGTTTCCTGGTGGTGGCCAGCAGTGGCGCTATGGCTTCTTTGTACAGGACAAGTGGCAGGTGAATCAGCGATTGACGCTGACCTATGGTCTTCGCTACGAGTTGCCGACTGTACCGCAATCGACTACCGGCAACGGTACGATTCTGAACCCTGAGCAGACGGCGTTTATTCCTTCGACAGTGCCTTCGAAGATTCCTTATCACCAGGGTGACAAGAACAACTTTGCTCCCCGCATCGGGCTGGCCTATCGTATGCCTTCGAAGTTTGTTGTGCGTGCCGGCTTTGGGCTTTACTACAACCCGAACCAGATGAACTCTTACACGCTGGCGACTACGAACCCGCCTTTCTCGACGATCTTTACCTTCAATAATGCAACTAATGCTACACCGCAGTTCACCCTCGCAGCCCCTGTGCCTGCTGGCGGTGGTGCGGCAAATACACGGCCGAATGCGTTCACAATCAATCCCTATCTGCCGAACGCAACGATGAATCAGTGGAGCTTGTCGCTCGAGCGTGGGCTTTGGAAGTCGGCTGGTTTTGCATTGGAATATCTGGGTAGCTACTCATATCACCTGGATCGCAGCTTCTTCCTGAATACTCCGCGACCGGGCCCTGGTGCGATCAATGATCGGCGTCCGAATCCTCGCTATGGTGTGATTCGTATGATCCAGAACGATACGATCGGCAAGTACAACGGATTGTCGGCTGTGTTCCGCCAGAACGGGTTTAAGGGGCTGACGATGATGGCTTCTTACACCTATTCGAAGATGCTCGACATGGCGACCGACTCCAACGGTGGATCGAATGTGATGGATCCTTTCAATACGCAGCTCGATTACGGGCAGGCGAACTGGGATCTGAAGCATCGCTTTGTATCGAGCTTCAACTACGAAAT
>JAPKYY010000571.1 GCA_026394095.1 Acidobacteriota bacterium
CGTTCGCTTTGTTTGTCGTGTTACTTTAGGCGGCGGAGTGGCCTTTGGATTTGGAGCCAATGCGAATACTGTTAATCAGCGATTATGCCAGCCCGAGTGGGGGAGCGGAGCGCGTGTTGCTTGGACTCCGAACGGCACTGCTCGAGCGGGGGCATGATGCCCGGATTTTTGCCAGTGCGGCGAGCCCGATGGGAGAGGCAAGCTTCGCTGATTATCAATGTGCAAGGGCGGCCAAGCAACTGCGTGGACTGACGCAGATCTGGAATCCTGCAGCTTATTCCACATTGAAGAAGGTGCTGGCCGATTTTAGGCCCGAGGTTGTTCACGTAAGGCTTTTCCAGAGCGAACTCTCTGCGTCGATTCTGGCTTTGCTTCGGAATGTGCCGACTGTTTATCACGCGGCATGGTACCGGTTGGTTTGCCCACTGGGGACAAAGATGCTGCCTGGCGGGCAGAATTGCCGATCAGAAGCGGGTGTTGCGTGTGTGCGGCACGGCTGTATTTCCGCTTATTCTCTGCCGAGGGTAATGGCCCAAATGTGGCTGACTCAACGGAACTGGGGCTCGGTAAACACTGTAGTTGCCAATAGCGAAGCGACGCGGAAGCAGCTAGAGGAGAGTGGGGTAAAGGTGGACGAAGTGATTTGGAATGGGGTGAATGAGCGATTGGCTGGAGATCCCCATAAGACGGTGCCAACTGTTGTTTTTGCGGGGAGGTTGGTATGGGAGAAGGGCGTTGATGTGTTGCTGGAGGCGTTTGAGAGGGTAGTTCAATTGATTCCTGCGGCAGTATTGCTGATCGCAGGGGAGGGGCCGGAGAGGGCGAATCTTGAGAGGATCACCGGCAAACTGGGGTTGGGTTCACGAGTAACATTTCTTGGGATGTTGCGGCCGGAGGAGATGGAGGAGCGCTTCCGGGAGGCTTGGGTGCAGGTGGTGCCTTCGCGCTGGCAGGAGCCCTTCGGATTGGTTGCGGCAGAGGCGATGATGCGTGGGACTGCGGTAATTGTCAGCGACTCTGGGGGCCTGGCGGAGTTTGTACAAGATGGAGTTAACGGATTGCATTGCCGGGCCGGGGATGGGGAAGTTTTGGCTGAGGCGATAATCGGTCTGCTCAGAGACCCTGAAAGGGCGAGAGCAATGGGTGAGGAGGCACGGAAGTTTGCAATGGCGCACCTCAACGAGCAAGTGTTTGTGGACCGAATCCTGAGTTTGTATCAGCGTATGTCATGTGATCATCGGAAGGTCGAAGAGAAGGAGAGGCCGCTTTGAAATACCGGGTATCGATCATTATGGAGGCCTACAACGAGGACAGGACGGCGTTGGCCGAGCATCCAGAGGCGGTAGAGCACTTGCTGAGGCAGGATTTTCCGCTGGAGCAGGTGGAATTGGTATTGGTGGGCGGGAAGAAGCAACTCGAGGATTGGAAGGAGATTCCGGCTAGCTGGAACCGATTTGGGCGGGTTCGGCTGGCACCGATGGAGAATGACGAAAGTCACTATTGGGAGCAAAAGAATTTCAGCGTCCAGGTGGCCGAGGGGGAGATTATTGCATGGGTAGATTCGGATGTTAAGGCGGAACCAACGTGGCTGGCAGCACTGGTGGGAGCCATTGACGCAGGCGCAGATGTAAGTGTTGGGCCATCGCTCTATGCTCACGACTGGTTTGATTCGCATTCACCGGCGCTGCTTGCCGCCGCGAGTGTGTCCTGGGGGTTTGTGCTTTCTATTCGCTCGGAGGCAGACAAGCCAATTGCAAATTCTCTGGTGTCGCACAATGCCGGAATTCGGCGAGAGGTAGCATTGCAGGTGCCATATCGAACAGGACAACGCTCGTTCCAATCGTCTGTCTTTTATCGTGAACTTAGGGAAAAACAGTTCCAGGTGGTGTATTCACCAGGGCAGCGAGCGGCTCACCAGATGACATTTTGGTGGTGGGTTACGCGGCGACACTTTCGCTCCGGGTGGGAGACAGAAAATGCCCGGCGGGAGAAGGTTACCTGGCCGAAGATCGGAGCGCTTGAGAAAGTGCCGTGGCTCGAACCGATCGTGTTGAATGGGGGATTTGTGCTGCGAGATCTGCGTCAATGGTTTTTGTACCGGCGAGTGACGGGAGTGAGTGCAGTTGCAGCCTGGTTGATGCTGCCCTTGATTTTCTTTATGTCGGCAATTGCCAGAGGTGCGGAAATGGTTGGCATGTATTGCTGGATGGTGGCTCCGAAACGGACTGCCTGGCAAGCCAGGTTCTAGATGGGTTGCGAGGACGTCAAGTCTGGTTTTGATTTAAGGACAAGTTACGAGAGTGCTTAAGCTCGTAGAAGAAGCCGATTGAGGTAGCCAATTGTGAGAGCCCCAAAAGCAGTGATGTTGCCGCAGCAGTCCAAGGCTTTTGTGACTTCCAGGGATAAAGCAGCAGGTTGGCGTAAAAAGTAAAGGGTTCCACGTTGAGACGGGATTGACCCCGTTTGGCCCGGCGAGACTGGAAATGGAAGGCCCCGCGACCGTAGCGGAAGTGCTGGCGCAAGAAGCCAATGAAGCTGAGATTTTGGGTGTGGATAACGGAGGCTTCCGGGAGATGGGCTAACGGAAAGAGGTTGGCCCAACGATCGCAAAGGTCGCGGTCTTCGGCAGCGGCGAGTGGGAAGTGTTCGTCGAAGCCACCAATGCCGATTAGTTTACGGAGGGGAAAAGCGACATTATTCGAACAGAAAAAGGCAGGGCCGGACAGTGGGTGTTCATAGAGGTAGGAAATGAGCAACTGGCTGGCATTGCCGTAGATGCGATTTTCTTCTGCGGCTTGAATCCTGCCCCCCAGGCCAATCTCCGGGGTGAGGTCAAAGGCAGTTTTGTAGGCGGTGAGCCATTGTGGATGGGGGCGACAGTCGTCATCAGTGAAAACCACAAAATCTGCCTTGGCATGTTGAAGGCCCAGATTGCGAGCTGCGGCCGGGCCGCGATTGTTCTGCCGAAAGATTTGTATGGAGAGCCGGGATTCCAAGTTGGAAATTTGAGCGGATATGGGTGGGTCGCTGCCATCGTCAATGATCAGTACTTCGAATTGGTTGGCGGGAAAGTTCAGATTTTCGAGCGCATGCAAACAGCTCTTGAGAAGGGCTGGCCGATTTCGAGTCGGGATTATGATCGAAAATTGCATTTGTTTCGCTGCCCCGGCTTGCTCTATGAAAGGATACGACGTGAGAGACTACTCCAACGCTATGGCTCTGATTCGTATATTTTTCCTTTGGTTTTTGGTAGCGGTTTCGGGTTTTGGGGAACGCCACCGGGTGATTGTGTCTTCGGATATTGGTGGCACCGATCCGGATGATTTTCAGTCGATGGTGCATCTGTTGCTGTATGCGGACGTTCTGGATATTGAGGGTATTGTGTCGTCGCCTTATGGGCCGGGGCGACTGGAGCATATCCATCAGGTGATTGACCGGTACGCGCTGGATTATCCGGCGCTGAAGAAGGCTTCGACAAAGTATCCTACGCCGGCGCGATTGAAGGCGATTTCGAAGCAGGGGGCGCTAGAGGCTCCGGGACGCAAGGGGTTTGGATCTCCTACGGCTGGCTCAGAGTGGATTGTGCGTTGCGCAAGACGAAGGGATGCGCGTCCTCTATATGTGCTGGTTTGGGGTGGGATTGAGGATCTTGCGCAGGCGCTGCATGATGCGCCGGACATCCTGCCCAAGTTACGTGTTTACTTTATCGGCGGGCCGAATAAGATGTGGAGCGTGGATGCTTATCACTATGTGGAGCGCGAGCATCCGAAGTTGTGGATGATTGAATCGAATGCGACTTATCGCGGCTGGTTTACTGGCGGGAATCAGGCGGGTGAGTGGGGGAACCGGGAGTTTGTGCGACAGAGGATTGCACCGTATGGAGCGTTGGGGGAGTTCTTTGAGACGCAGCTGAAGGGAACGATCAAGATGGGGGATAGCCCGTCGGTGGCTTATCTGTTGCATGGGGATCCGGCGAAGCCGGAAAAGGCTGGTTGGGGTGGGCAGTACCAGAGGATTTGGGAGGGGCGGGATTCGGTGTTTGACCGGTTGACTACGGAGGAAGACCAGGTGGAGGTGTTTGGAGTAGTTGAGTTTGCTCTGCCGTTGCCAGTGGGGTTTGGGGCCAGGGATACGGTGAAGGTGTTGTTTGACAGGCGGGTGCCGGCGATTGTTTCGGTGGAGGGTGGGGTGTTGCGGTTTCGATTTTCACCCCGGGATGCGAAGGTTTGGAGCTACTCGATTGAGAGCAGCTTTGCTGGGATCGATGGTTGGGATGGGAAGTTTAAGGCAGTGGCACCGCCGGCTTCGCGGAGTGGGGTTGCTTCGGTGAAGCATCCCAATTGGTGGATTGATGATGTGGACCCGGCAAAGGCGGAGGGGGTGCATCCGGGGGCAAAGACGGTGAACCGGTGGCGGATGGAGTTTCTGGGGGACTTTGCGGCGAGGATGCGGCGGTGTGAATCGCCGATTTAGTCTGGCTAAGTTCTCAGGGACGGGGAGGAATCCAGAGGAGGATATTGGAGAATATCTGAGCTGAGGGGGGGATTGCGGTAAGAGAGTAAAGCCGCTGTCGAGGATATGCATTGGCTGGGTTGCAGGAAGCTGCAAGAGTTTACGGGTTGAGCGGGAAGAGAGGAGGAAGTTGAAAGCATTGAAGCTGGAGTGCATTTATGGTGGCATGGGCCGCGGTTGCGAGGCCTGATTGCTTTTCGCTTTTTGCGGATTTGTTAGTCCAAGTTCATAAGCGCCGGCAAGTCGAGGGGTGGGAGGAAGATGGCGCAGAAGATTGCCACTTCGAAGAGGGACGGAGAGGGGTAGCGCATTCTGAGGCATGAGCGGTAGATCCGGTTCTGAATTCGCTTCTAATTTATGGCACGGATAGTTGGGCGCACCGTCGTATGAGATGTAATTCTCGAGTTTTCGTGTTCTCGTGCTACACTGACTTCGTGTTGAAAAACGTTACGGTTACCCTTCCTGAAGAACTGGCCCTGTGGGCTAGAAGGAAGGCTGCCGACGAAAACTGTTCCGTTTCGAAGTTGCTCTGCAAGCTGATTGAAAATGCTCGCTCGCAGGGAGATCTATCGAAAGAGATGCACCTGGAATGGAAGAGAAGAAAACCTCTTCAGATCGACGCAGGCGAACGGATGACTCGCGAGGAAATGCATGAGCGCCGGTAGCATTTTCTTTGATACCAACGTTCTGCTGTATGCCGAAGATAAGAGGGATTTGCGTAAGAAATTGTTGGCGGAGCAGTGGATTGATCGAGCCTGGGAGGAGCAGCGGGCACGTTGCAGTTGGCAGGTTTTGCATGAGTTTTATGTCAATGCGACGAAGAAATTAGGGGCGCAGCCGGAGGCAGCGCGCGAACTGGTGCGTATGTATCAGGTCTGGCAGCCGATCGAGAATGGGGCCGAAGTTGCCGAGCGGGCCTGGTATTGGATGGACGCGGCTCAGGTGACTTATTGGGATGGTCTGATTCTTGGAGCGGCGGAGCGACTGGGTTGCACGGTGCTTTTAAGTGAAGACTTTCAAGCTGGAAGATTCTATGGGGCAGTGCAGGTAGTGAATCCGTTTGTTTCCCCGACTGACAGCTAGCTTCTGTGATCGCGGGCTATCTTTTTCGGAAGAGGACGTATTGTAAGGGCTCGTAGTCGCTGTCGGTGAGGATCAGGAGATAGCCGTTTTGGATTGCTTCGAGGCGGGACCAGAACTTTTTGGTTTTGCCGTCGACGCGGTTGGTGGCGTGGAGTTCCCAATCGGAGACGGTGAAGCGGCCCTGGTAGTCGAGGCCTGAGAATTTTGTGCCGGAATTGCTCGAGCTCGCGTTGCGGTGGATGCTGCGGTAGGTGCCGTCGGGGTTAAAGGTGAACTCGTCTGTCGAGGAAGAGGCGCTCATGCCGGCGTAGTTGCCGGTGTAGGCGTTGTAATACTCGACGCCTCCGCCTGAGTTGCGTACCCATGTGCCTGTTAGATCTTGTGCGGCGAGGCCGAAGCGGTTCATGGTGAGGGTGCGGTCGAGGTCGTTGGGGTTAGGGAAGAACTGCTTGTGGGTGGCTTCGTTTGGGCTGATGGCGAGGACGACGCGGGCTCCGCCAGCGAAGATGACTTTCATGGCAATGAAGCAGGGTTTGCCGGTTTGGGGATCGACGCCTGGGGCATCCATGAAGTAGATGGGCGGGTAGCTGACGCTGACGAATTTGCGCGGGGCTGAGGCGCGGAAGCTGCGGGCGACGATTTGGGCCCAATAGTATTCGGGGACATCGACGGTGTTGGGACGTGCTTTCTCGAGGGCGTCGTTGACGTAGTAGAGGCGGAGCTCGGTTGAGGCTTTGTTGACCTGCACGTAATCTGGACGGACCTGGGCAACCCAGCCGTCGTCGAAGTTGGTGCGGGGGCGGGACATGGTCATTAGGCCTGAAGGGATTGTGGCTGGCGGGGCTTCGTCGATTTGGACTGAGTTGGAGAAGGTGGCTATGTCTTCGGCGAAGCGCATGTCGTTGAAGTAAGTGACGATGGCGTAAGTGAGGTTCTGGCGGGAGTGGGTAGTGACGAGGATGAGGAAGTTTTGCGACTTGAGCGAGGCTGTGCCGGCCGAGGCGGTGATCTGCCAGCCGTTTTTGGTTGAGGTGCTGGTTTTGGCGGGCTGGAGGGTGCCGTGTTTGGCGGCGTGGCTCTTCCAGTCTGCGGCTGCGTCGGTTTCATGGTTGCCGCTGGAGGGACGGGGACGGAAGAGGTACATCATGCAGTACTGAGCACCGTTATCCTGCTTGACGACGATCGATTCGGCGGTGCGTTCGGTTTTGTAGCCTTTGGGTGGGGTGAATGTGAAGGGGTCGAAGCGATCCCAGGCGAGGGCCTGGAGAGTGAAGAAAATCAGCAGGGAAAATCGTTGCATGATGGCCTTGGGGATAGCGTAGCAGGCTTGAGTTGCAGGAATCTGATAGAAATGAGAGCTGGTGTTTTACTTCAAGTTTGTTTTTCTAGTTGCGATAGTGGGTTCTTTGGCTCTTGCGGATGAGTTTGAGAGCAGGATTGCGCCTGTTTTGCGGCGGCAGTGCGGGCAGTGCCATGGGGCGAAGACGCAGATGGCGGGGCTGGATTTGAGTGTGTTTCGGGATGGCCGTGCAGCGGCGGAAAAGCCGGAGCTTTGGCGCAAGGTGCGGGATCGAGTTGTGTCGCGGACGATGCCTCCACCGCCGATGCCGGGTTTGAGCGAGAGTGAGCTGCAGGAGTTGACAAGATGGGTGGACGGGATCGCGCCCGCTATTGCCGGGGGGCCGGGCCGGGTAACTGCGCGACGGCTGAACCGGACTGAATATAACAATACGATTCGTGACTTACTCGGAGTTAGTGTGAGGCCGGCGGATGCCTTTCCGGTAGATAACCAGGGTTATGGCTTTGACAATATCGGGGATGTGCTGACGCTTTCACCGATGTTGATGGAGAAGTATATGGCGGCGGCGCGGTCTGTATCGCGGATTGCCGTGTATGGAGAAGCTTACGAGAAGAAGCCGGGGATCGTGGGCAAATTCATGATCAAGACGGTGCAGGATGACGGGCATGTGAGCGGGAATGTGTTGCCGTTTTCGATTCGCGGGTCGCTCGAGGCGGTGTATCGTGCGCCGGTGGAGGCGGATTATGTGTTTCAGTTCCGGATGCTGAATCGTCGCGGGAAGGCACCGGGTGTAGGTAAGGGTGATTTGACGGAGGCTGAGCGGCTGGCGCAGATGGAGGCTTCGCGGAAGGCGGCGCCGCCGATTGATTTCCAGATCGATGTGGATGGGCGGATGGTGAAGAAGGAGACGGTGATCGGCGAAGAAGCGTATGACTATACGCGCGGGCCGACGGTGGCGAAGGTGCATCTTGCGGCCGGGGAGCATAGGGTGCATGTGTATCTGCCGGATCACGCCAACCTTGAGAATCCTCGGGAGAATCTGAACCGGGATGGGCGGCGGAGGCTGGGTGCAGAGTTTATGGAGGTGCTGGGGCCTTATAACCCGGTGGTGGGTAAGCCGCCGAGTTATGCGAAGGTGTTTGTTTGTGAGGGGAAGGATGAGGGTTGTGCGCGGCAGATTGTGGAGTCTTTGGCGCGACGGGGATTCCGACGGCCAGCGACTGAGGCCGAGATCACGCGGCTGATGCAGCTGGTGGCGATGGTGCAGAAGCAGGGGGACTCGTTTGAGGAAGGGATCCGGGTGGCGTTGCAGTCGGTGCTGGTGTCGCCGGCGTTCTTGTTCCGGATTGAGCGTGATGCGTTGCCTGCGGGTAAGAGTTACCGGATTGATGATTATGAGCTGGCGTCGCGGCTGTCTTACTTTTTGTGGGGCAGCATGCCGGATGAGGAGTTGTTTGCGCAGGCGGCGGGCAAGAAATTGGGTGACCGGAAGGTGCTTGAGGCGCAGGTGCGGCGGATGCTGCGGGACGGGAAGGCAGCGAACCTGGTGGATAGCTTTGCGGTGCAGTGGCTGGATCTGCGGGCGCTGGACCGGAAGAAGCCGGATGCGGCGAAGTTTCCGCTTGTGGATGATGAGCTGCTGGCGGCGATGCGGAAAGAGACGCTGCTGTTTACGGGTGAGATCTTTCGTGAGGACCGGAGCTTGCTCGATTTCATTGATGGGCAGTATACGTATCTGAATGGGCCGCTAGCGCGGTATTACGGGATTGCCGGAGTGGATGGATTTGGGTTTCGGCGTGTGTCCCTGAAGGGGACCGAGCGGGGTGGGTTGTTGACTCATGCTTCGGTGTTGGCGCTTACTTCTTATGCGACGCGGACTTCGCCGGTGATTCGTGGCAAGTGGGTGTTGCAGACGTTGCTGGGGGCGGCACCTCCGCCACCGCCGGCTGATGTGCCTGCGCTTGAGGAGAAGAATCTGGGCAGTGAAGCTTCAGTGCGGGTTCGCCTTGAGCAGCACCGGGCGAATCCGGCTTGTGCGGCTTGTCATCAATCGATGGACCCGATTGGGTTTGCGCTTGAGAATTTTGATGCGGCTGGTGGGTGGAGAACGCATGAGGGCAAGTTTGCTGTTGATAGTTCTGGAGTGTTGCCGGATGGGCAGAGCTTTGCGGGGGTGAGCGGGCTGAAGAAGATTCTGCGCTCGCAGTCGGCGCAGTTTACCCGCGTTCTTACAGAGCAGATGTTGATCTTTGCGCTGGGGAGAGGGATGGAATCGTATGACCGGGGGCAGGTGGACCTGATCAATTCGCGGTTGATGGCTGAGGGGAACAAATTGTCGTCACTGGTGATGGCTATTGTGGAAAGTGATGCGTTTCAGATGAGGATGAATGGGCATGATTCGAAATAAGCAGGTTTCGCGGCGAGGCCTCTTGCGTGGGGCAGGTGCGGCAATGGCGTTGCCGTTTCTCGATGCGATGGTGCCGGCGTTTGCCAGTACGGTTGCGTCGCCGACGCGGATGGGCTTTCTGTATGTGCCGAATGGCATCGTAATGGATGAGTGGACGCCTCGGGGACAGCGTGGAGTGGGGGAGTGGGCGATTCCGGCGGAGTTGCCGAGGATTACTCGCGCGATTGCTCCGTATCGTAAGGAGTTGCTGATTCTGTCGGGGCTGGATTGTAATGGCGGGAATGCGCTGGGAGATGGGCCTGGGGATCATGGCCGAGCGGGGGCGGCTTATCTTACGGCGACGCATCCGAGGAAGAGTGCGGGGAAGGATGTGCTGGCTGGGACGTCTGTGGATCAGGTGGTGGCACAGAAGATGCAGGGCGTGACGCGCTTTGCATCGATGGAGCTGGGCTGCGAGGAAGGGGTGCAGGGCGGGAACTGCGATAACGGGTATAGCTGCACGTATAGCAATACGCTGGCCTGGAAATCACCGACTACGCCGCTGCCGCCTGAGGTGCGCCCGCGGGCTGTGTTTGAGCGGTTGTTTGGGAGTGTGGAGTTGGGCGTGGATCCAGCGCGGAGACGCCGGCAGGAGATGTATGAGAAGAGCATTCTGGATGGAGTGATGGAAGATGCTGCCCGGCTGAAGGGGACGCTTGGTGGTGCGGACCGGAACAAGATGGATGAGTATCTGAGTGCGGTGCGGGAGATCGAAACTCGCATACAGAGTGTGGAGCGCGGGGTGGGTGTTGTGAAGTATCCGGTGCCGGCGGAGAGTGTGCCGAGTGATTTTGGTGAGCATTCTCGGCTGATGCTGGATTTGATGGTGCTCGCCTTTCAAACGGATCTGACGCGTGTGTCGACACTGCTGTTCAGTATTGAGCAGAGCCCGCGGGCTTATGGTGCGGAGATCGGGATTCCGGAGGGACACCACGGACTGACCCACCATAGCGGAGACAAAGAGAAGATCGAAAAGGTAACGCGCATCAACTGTTTTCATATGGAGGCGCTGGTTTATGTTCTTGAGAAGATGCGGTCGATTCGAGAGGGCGATGGGACGCTGTTGGACCATTCGATGATTGCTTACGGGAGCGGGATATCCGATGGGAATCTGCATGATCACTCGAACTTGCCGCTGATTCTGGCTGGTGGTGCGAATGGACGGTTGAAGGGGGGACGGCATATACGGTATGCGAAGGGGACGCCGATGGCGGATCTGTTTGTTGCGATGCTGGACCGGATGGGTGTGGAGGGGGAGAGGTTTGGAGATAGTAAGGGTAAGTTGGAGAGGCTGAGCCTTTAAGGGCCGCGGCCGGTAGAGCGTGGATTACTTGACTAGATCAAGTTGGTCTGGTGTGATGGTCCATTGTTATGGAAGTGAATCTTTACGAGGCAAAAACCAAGCTTTCTCAGCTTGTTGAGCGCACCATGTTGGGGGAGGAAATCATCATCGCCAAGGCGGGGAAGCCGATGGTGAAATTGGTTCGCGTTGAAGTGACCCCGAAGCGCGTTTTGGGCTCGGCTGCCGGGGCCATCGAATACGGATTGGGTTGGGATGCGCCGATGAGTGATGACGAGCTGAGGTGATTTTGGGCGGGCAAGTGGTGCTGGTTTCGAAGGATGCCGTTATGGTTGAGTATGGGCTTCCGGTGCTGTGGTGAGCAGGTTGGCCTGGTCGATTCCTGTATGATGTAGGGCGCT
>JAPKYY010000019.1 GCA_026394095.1 Acidobacteriota bacterium
TTTGAGCACCACCTCATGACCAGCTACCAATTGGCGCGGCCGCTCCTGCTCGCCAAAGGCTCCAAGCTTGAAGCAGAAGCCATCTACGACAACTCAACGCAAAACCAATACAATCCCCACAAAACCTTGCGAGAAGTGCGCTTCGCCGAAAACGGCCTCGATGAAACCTTCCGCATCTGGCTCACCGTCTCGCAATGAAGCAGCCCCTCCACCACCGCCGCATCCGCACCAGCAACCTCAAAGGCTGGACCTCAAACACGCTCAACGAACTCAGCGAGCTCTTCGTCAAAGAGTGCGCATTAGCTCCGTCGACAGCCCTCGACATCGGAGCCGCCCACGGCATAGCAACCATCCCTGCCCTCGCTACAGGTGCACATCTAATCGCCAACGATTCCTCTCACGAACATCTGAGCAAACTCAAACAGCTCACCCCGCCCGAATTCCAGGATCGTCTCGAACTTCTCCCCGGCCGCTTCCCTCGCGACACCAAGCTAAAGGCGGAGACACTCGATCTGGCCCACGCCTCCAACGTCTTCCACTTCCTCACCGGGCGCCAGCTTGAGCAGGCAGCAGCCTTCCTTGAGCACGCCCTCAGGCCCGGCGGCAAAATCTTCATTCTGGCGGCAACACCCTACATGAAGACCTTTGAGCCCTTCATCCCGACCTACGAATCCCGCGTCGCACAAAGCGCCCCCTGGCCCGGATGGATCACCAACGTCCGCGATTACTCTACCCACCGCCTTCTCAGCAATCTGCCAAAATCGATCCATCTGCTCGACGACAAGGTGCTCAAGCGAGTTTTCGAAAGCTCTGGCTTCATTACCGAACAATGCTGGTATCTCCGCCGCCGCGATCTCCCCAAAAGCATTGCCCTCGACGGCCGTGAAAACGTAGCCTACATCGCCCGCAAGATCTGAGCTGCGCTCCGGTACGTACTCGCCGCCGCCAGCACCGTATCAGCAATCGGCTCGGCATAGCCGCCCCCCAAAGTCACTACACAAGGCACGCCAGCCGCAGCAACCAATCGAAACACCATCTCGTCACGTTGCTGCAATCCCGAAGCCGTCATCGACAACTTCCCCAACCGGTCCGAAGCCAGCGCATCCACACCAGCCTGATAAAAGATCAAGTCGGCCCCAAACTCAAATGCCTGCGGCAGTACGCGCGCAAGAGCCGACAGATACTCCTCATCCGCTGTGCCGTTTTCAAACTCAAGGTCTAAATTGGAAGTCTGCTTACGAAAGGGGAAATTATGCCGGCCGTGCGCAGAAAAAGTAAACACATCAGGCCGCCCGGCAAAAATCGCTGCCGTGCCATCCCCCTGGTGAACATCAAGATCCACAACAGAAACCCGGCTCACCAGCCCCTCATCAAGCAAGGTCTGCGCGGCCACGGCAATATCGTTCAACACACAGAAGCCTGATCCAAAATCGCGATACGCATGATGCGTACCTCCAGCCAGAACCCCACTCCAACCCTCTATCAGCGCCCGCCGCGAAGCAGCCACCGTACCGCCCACACTAGACAAACTCCGAGCAATCAACTCGGGCACTTGCGGAAAGCCGATCCTTCGCATTTGCGATTCACTCAGAGTACCGCTCAGAAAAGCATCGACGTAATCCGCGTCATGCACCCGCAACAAATCTTCGCGCCGTGCCAATGGCCCCGGCGCAAATCGAAACTGCGGCCCGCTCTCAAGCTCCTGTCGAATCAGCCTGTACTTCTCCATCGGAAACTTATGCCCGCCGGGCAAAGGAATATCGTGGTGATCGCAGTAGTACAAAACAAACATGAGCGCGCCGCAGCTTCTTGAGTTTAGAGCAAGCCGGCATTACTCGGCGAGTTCTTCGCAAAGATCGCGAATCTTGTTCAGCATCCCGATGTACTCCCCGGATTGCACCTTGCGGGGCGATTCATTCAGATACACGATAGCCGCCTGCGTGGTTCTCGACAGTTCAGTGATGCTCTGCATCAATTGATTGCCTTCAGCAGAATCAAAGGTCTCGTAGGGCAAAGACATTGCAAGTGTCGAGGCCCGCTCCAGCGTTTCATTCACAGTCTTCTTGAGGTCAGCTGCATGAATACGCTGATTCGCAGCCGAGTTAAAATCATGCCCGGCCAGACGTGCCATCACCTCAGCTTGTCCGGCAGCCAGTTGAGCGTTCCTTTTCATTTCCTTCTGCATTTGCAGATAATTGACAGGCGCTACAGTAACGGTATTTTCAGCGCGAGCAAACGTAAGCGTGCTCACTAAAAGGGTTGCAGTGATAAAGAGGTTGTTCATAATCT
>JAPKYY010000143.1 GCA_026394095.1 Acidobacteriota bacterium
GCTTTTCGAGCGAGAGGGTGCAGGCGAGAATACCTGAGAGCATAACGAGCGGCTGCAAGACTTCTCCCTGAGGCGGGCGCATCAGCAGGAAGAATCCCTGGCAAAGCACAAGTACGGTAAAGACTTCCCGCCAGCTATGCAGGATGCCTGCTTCGAGCAGCAGGTAGACGTAGAAGAGGGAGTTGAACCAGATGTTTTGGTCAGCGGAGAAGTGGGCAAAGATGAGGAAGACTACGACATCAATACCAAGACTCAAGATGGGAGGCCAAAGCCTTTCGACATCACGCCAGAGCAATGCCATCAAACTGTAAATCGTAAAGATCGAAGCCAGTGCCATTACCGGCCAGGGAATTGGCCTTGTGGCGGCACTGCCTACCGCGAGGAAGGCGAGCGCAAGGATCGTGCGGATGACGGCAAGGCTCTGCCACCAAAGCGGAGACAGGTATTTAGGCTCGGTTGGGTTCATCGGTTAACGCCTGTAAAAGAACAGAGTATGACTACGGCCTTCGGTGTCTTCCATCACCTCGGTCTTTTCGGGATTCCACTCGGTGAACTCAAAGTCGTGACAAACGATGCGGACCCCCTTTTTTATGGTCTTTTCAAGGACCGGTGAGAGCCGAATGTTAGTGATCGGAAGAAGGTAGACGGTGATCAGGTCGGCGTCGGCGTAATTTTGTTCGAAGATGTCGCCTTCGATGATGCTGGCGAGTTTGTTCAAGTTGAGGCTCGATAGACGCTGCCGGCTTTGCGTTACCAAAGCTTTGTCGTATTCGACACCGACAGCGGTCGCCCCGAATTTCTGGGCGGCAGCGATGACGATGCGCCCGTCGCCAGAGCCGAGGTCATAGACCTTTTCGCCCTTCTTCAACTCACCGAGCTTGAGCATGCGGTCCACCACTACCTGAGGGGTCGGATAGTAGGGGGCAGCCTTTTCAGGCGGCTTGCCTTGATCCTGGAGGAATAGAGCGAAGAGGAAAAGGATGAACTTCATAGGCTTTTAGCGGATCGGTGAATAGGCGGTTGGGGAGAGGATCGAGTTCGAGATGTTCGAGACGACTTCACCGTCGCTGAGGCCGGGCAGTGCCTTGAGTTTGTCCCACTCGGGGTGAGTGACAAACTTCTTCCAGTTGGCTTCGCGGGCTGCGAGGTTGTCGTACCAGAGCATGTAGGTGAGGTTGGGCATGTTGGTGCCGAATATGGTTTCGCCGAAGAAGACAGGGTTTAGGCCGGTCTTGCGGAAAACGGAGATTTCGCCGTTGTTGAACATACCTATTTTCTTGCCGAGGGAATCGAAGTGATTCGATTCGTAGGTGCGGAGCTCGAAGGTGCGCGGGGCGCGGCCGGCTTCGGCGGCTGGCATTTCAAGGGCGGGGAAGCCGTCGAAGCTACGCAGGAGACTGGATTCGATGCGGACGTAATCGGCGATCTGGTTGGGCACGGCAGCCCAGGCGGATTCAAGCTGGGCGATGTTCTCAAACTCGGTTACCTGGAGCACGAGGGGGCTTGAGTTGCCAATGACATTTCCGAAGAAACCGACTTTCGATAGCCCTGCTTTCTTCAGGGCAGGGAGCTGCTTTTGAGCCAGGAATTCATTGAGCCGCTTGGGCATGCCGTCGAGGGTGTTGCGCAATTTGTAGTAGCGCAATTCGATCAGGCTATTGGATTTCTTCTGGGTCGGCTCGAAAGCTAAAGCGCTGGTGGCGGCAAGAAAGGTGCGACGGATCATTCCCCTTGATCGTATAACGCCCTAGGCTGCGCTGGTTTGGGCAACTTCACCAAAACGGCGTTCGCGGGCGTGAAATTCGTTCATTGCAGACTCAAGATCGCTCTCGGTGAAGTCGGGCCAGGCGACTTGGGTGAAGTGGAATTCTGCGTAGGCGCACTCCCAGAGAAGGAAATCGCTGAGGCGCTTTTCTCCTCCCGTGCGGATCAGCAGGTCGACGTCGGGGCCGAGGCTACGGCTGAGTTCTTCGCGGTCCATCCCAGGGCGGAGGGCGGCGAGGAGCATGTCGCGGGAGGAATAATCGAGGGCGATGCGGACATGGACACGCTTGCCGTTGAGGGTGGCTCGTTCGGCTTGTTCCATGGCTGGGATGAGGTTGGCGGGGAGGCGATCCCGCCGGCCGATAAACTCGAGGCGGACGCCATTTCTGAGGCACTCGGCGACTTCTTTGTCGATGAAGTGAGCGAGGAGGCGCATGAGACCTGAAACTTCTTCGGCAGGGCGCTTCCAGTTATCGCTTGAGAAGGCGTAAAGAGTCAGGACGTCGATGCCGAGTTTGGGAGAGTGACGGATGACGCGGCGCACAGACTCTGCGCCTTGTTTGTGGCCTGCGAGGCGAGGCCAGCCGAAACGCTGCGCCCAGCGGCCGTTTCCGTCCATGATGATGGCGACGTGCAAGTGACTACTTCTCCTTCGGCTTCATAGCCTGAATCAGTGCTTCCATGTGGTTGACGTACTTCTCGAAAGCCTTGCGCCCAATGGGGGTTAAGGTGTATTCGGATTGGGGACGGCGGCCTTCAAAGAACTTGCGGCACTCAACGTAACCGGCGTCTTCGAGCTTGCGCGCATGGATGCTTAGGTTTCCATCGGTCAGATTGAGGATTTCCTTCAGTTCGCCGAAGCTAAGTTTTTTGGTTGAGACCAGAGCGCTGACAATTCCGAGGCGGACGCGCTCGTGGATGAGCTGGTCGAGGCCGATCGCCTTTTGCGGCAGCGGGACGAGATTTGGTTTAGCCCCCATGTTTTCTCGCAATCCAAAGGCCGAAGCCAATGTGGAGGCCGCCGAAGCCGGCCGCCAGGAAGATTTCGTTGTATTGCTCGGGCGTGAATAGCGCGCCAGTGCCGAGGGCCATAAAGGCAACGCCCATCAGGAGAACGGGCCTTACGCTGGACATGCCACCTGTGATGACGCCGGCACCGTAGAGGAGGAGCCAGAGGCCGGCTACTTCGGAATAGTGATTCGCGCGGGCGGCGGCTGCAGTAAGGGCGGCACCGGCAAGGAGGGGAGGAGCGAAGCCGAGGCCGAAGCGCCGGGCTGGGCTTGAGAGGAGGGAGACGCCGGAGTGGTTGGCTTTCCAGATGAGAGCGATGAAGCCGAAGAGGATGGCGGCCATGCCTTCGGCGGTCCAGATTGCGAGCCAGGCTTCACGGGTTTTGGCTCCGCTGCCGAGCCAGGCGGCCAAGAGGGCTGAGAGGCCGACGAGGACCATCCCGTAGCCGGGGACGGCGGTGAACTCGGTGGTGTTCTCCATCGTCGAACGGATGTATTTGAGGTTGTCGAGCGCGTGCTCGTGCATGTCGGCGCGTAGGCCCATGAAGAGATAATAGAGTACTTTGCCTTGCAAAGCAACTAAAATTGTTAGCGATGACCCGACTGGAACAGCAACTCAACTTCATTCTCGAAATCGACAAGCTCAAGCAGATACTTCGCCGGACGCGGCTGCTGCATGGCGGGGAAGAATTGGGGCGATTCGAGAACACGGCAGAGCACTGTTGGCATATCACTTTGATGGCTGTTGTCTTTGCTGAGCATAGTAACGAGCCGGTGGATGTTGGGCGGGTGGTGCGCATGCTGTTGGTTCATGATCTGGTGGAGATTGATGCTGGGGATACGCCGGCGTTTGGGGAGCAGGGAAGTAAGGAAGCGCTTGAGGCGGCTGGGGCGGAGCGGATCTTTGGCTTGTTGCCGGAGGATCAGCGAGCGGAGTTTATTGAACTTTGGCGGGAGTTTGAGGGTAGAGAGACGGCGGAGTCGCGGTATGCGAATGCAGTGGACCGGTTCTTGCCGACCTTTCAGAATATTCAAAACCAGGGTGGGTCTTGGGGAGATTTTGCGGTTACGCGCGCAAGGGCGGATGCGCGGTTGAGCCCGATTGGGGAGGGGTCTCAAGCGCTCTGGGGTTTGGTGCAGGGAGTACTTGATGAGGGCGAGGCTCGAGGCTACTTTAAGGATCCTGACGCCAGCCGTGGAGGACTTTGAGGACTGCCTCGGTTAGATGTTGTTCGGCCTTGTCGGTGAAGGGTGAGGTGTTCGGTTCATACCCACCTTCTTCGAAGCCTTTGGCCGTGGGGAGGTAGCCGAGCCAGCCGTTGGTGAAGCCGCAGAAGAAGGTGTGACGGAAGGGGGATTGCTGGCGGATGTTGAGGGCGATTTCTGAGAAGAGCTCTAGAGGTGCAGCCCAGAAGAGAGCTTCTGAGTTGATGCTGAGGAAGCGGATCGGTAGCTTCACCATGTTTGTGGGGGTTAAGTAGGAGGCGAGATCGTCGGCCCAGCCGAGGCCTGGTTTGCGTGGGGATTCGACGATGGTTTCGGCTACGCGGAGGCGGACATTGGATGAAGCTTTGGGGAGGTTTTTGATGGCTTCGAGGATGCGGTCTCCGAGGAGGACGTTGAACTCGGTGATGTGGGCGGCGCGGAAGTCCTGAGCGGAATAGATGGGGGCGGTGTCGCCGGCGGCTCCGTTTACAAAGAGGAGCGTGGTGTTGAGTTTGGCTTCGATGTAAGCGGCGACGATGCCGGGGACGTCGCCTGAGATCTGGAGGTTGCCGCCGCCTAAGGCAGTGCCGTGGATGGCGTAGTTGGCGACCAGTGCGAGTGGCGAGCCGTCGGCTTTTTCGATGCGGATTAAGCCGATTTGACGGTCTACGGGGCCGTAGGGGTTGAGGCCGAGTTTGATTTTGCCATCGATGTCTTTGGCGCGGCGATTGATGTTGGCCATGGCGAAGCCGGAGCCGACGGCGAGGCGGGCGGGGGCGAGTTGGGTGCGGGCCTGTCGGATGGCCTCGAGCAGTTTGCTCTTGACCAGATTCGTGTAGGTGTTGTCGCGGGTATGTTTGTAACGCTCTGGCATGAAGGCCTGGGGAAGGCCAGCCGGGCCGACTTCGGGGGCGGAGTGGGTGTGGGTGTTGGTCCACCAGATTTGGTGGCGTTCGATGCCGGTGGCGGCTTTGAGTTCGCGGCAGAAGTCGTCGTATACGGAAGGAGAGATAAGGGCGATGTCGGTTGAGACGAGGAAGAACTGGAGGGTGCCGTCGTCGAGGGCGAGGACACGGTGGAAGAGGGGATCGTGGACTCCGGTGGAGGTGCGTGCCTGGTAGCCGAGGAGGGGCTGGGGATCAGTGGGGGTGATGTCGACTTTGACTACGGCAGCGCGGAAGTCTGCCAGGAGGGCGGCCTGGATAGTGACGACGAGTAATATAACTCGGAGCATGGGGTGAAGTTTATCACCGGGCATACCAAATATATGATCGACAGATGAACAGAAGACCGCAAGTTTGCATTTTGGGAAGTGCCGAGCCGGGCTCGGACGCATACGAGATAGCAGCTGAAGCCGGCGCTCTTCTGGCGCGTTTGGGAATCACTGTGGTGAGCGGTTGCGGAATTCCGGCTACTGGCGGAACTTACTGATGGCTCATGCCTGCATTGTCATTGGCGGACCAGCTGGAACGATCTCCGAAGTCTGCCTGGCCTGGCTGCACAAGTGGCCTCTGCTTCCCCTTTTGGGATGCGGCGGGTGGTCTGACAGCCTCCCCACGAATCCTCCCGATGATCGGAAGAACTCGCTCGTGTTGGGCTGGAACTCGCTGTCGGATTTGGAGGCTCATCTGCGGTATCTGGGGCTGTTTGCTCGATAGAGAATCATCGCGCCAAGTTCGGGTTGAGTATGACGTAGTTTTCGGAGTTGCAAATGTAGAGTGCTCGGAAGAGGCTTGTGGGTAGGAGCCCTCCTTCGCGGCCGGGGGATTGGGGGAGCAGGGCGGCGCTTGAGGCTCGATAGTCTTTTCCTGCGATCTTTAGGCGGAGGCTGGGTAGAACCGTGACCGAAGAGGCTCCTGCATTGGTGAAGATCTGGGCCGTGGGGCCGGTGTCGATGGATCGGAAGAGGACGACGGAATCGCTGCCGGAATCGAGGAGGAGGCGGCCTTCACTGGTTTCGATCGCGGGCACAGTGTGGACCCTGGCGAAATCGAGACGGCTGCCTCCCTGGGGCGATGAAAGGCCGAAGGCCAGGCGGCGGTTGGCGAAATCGAGCAGATAGTCGAAGCGCGATAAGAACTGTTGGCCGAGGACTCCCTGGATTTCGGAGGACAGTTGGTGGATGCCTTCGAGGTTGCTGAAGAGGAATTCCTGATGCAGGGCCGTCACTGAGGCTAGGGTGACGGCGGGGAGGTGTGCTCCTGGGACGTGGGTGAGGCCGGTGGTGGTGACCATCTCCACCTGGAAGGTTGGCGTGAGGCCGAGTTTGCGAGCGAGGCTCGAGTCGAGTTGATTGGACTCAGCTCCGGTATCGATGAGGAAGCGGAAGGGGCCCAGCCCGCCCAGGAAAACGCCGTCGACAACGGGACGGCCGCCGACCAGGAGGAGGCGGGCTGATTGGTGGGACGGATCGGTGTTTCGTGCGTTGCAAGGGCAGACGGTGGCGCATATCATTAAGAAACCGACTAGATTGAAAGTTGTCATGAGGCCACAGTGCGCCTCGGAGGCCTATAAAGTCGTGATTGAGCCCGGATGTTACGCCCAAACGCAGTGATGAAATCGTGATGGAGTTACCGGGACCCGTGTATCGCTTCGGTCGATTCACATTAGATCCATCGAATCTACGACTTACGGCGGATGGGGCAAATTGTGCGCTCGAGCCGAAATCGTTTCGTCTGTTGCAGTTTTTGATCGAAAACCGGCAGCGGGTGGTGGCTAAAGAGGAGATTCTGACGGCCGTTTGGGAGGGCGTGGCGGTTTCTGACAACGCGCTGACCCGGGCGATTGCCCAGGTGCGCAAGGCGCTGGAGGACGATCCGAAGGAAGCGAAGTTTATCGAGACGATTCCGACTGTGGGGTACCGCTTCCTGGCCAGCGTCGAGGAGATTCGAGCGGATTCCTCAACGAGGAAACCGAAAGGGTCTCGGAAGCCGGTTTGGGCTGCGGTTGCGATTCTCGCTGTGGTGGGGATGGTGTATTTCTTGAATACAAGGACGCCGGAGCAGACGGCGTTGCAGGCGGTGCCGTTGACTGCGTATCCGGGCGGTGAGTTGTATCCCACGTTTTCCCCGGACGGCAACCAGGTGGCGTTTACCTGGAATGGGGATCGCCAGGACAACTTCGATATTTATGTGAAGTCGATCGGGTCGGAGACTCCATTGCGGCTGACGACTGGGCCGGAGATGGATTCCCGGCCGAAGTGGTCGCCGGATGGGCGATTTATTGCCTTTGCGCGACAGTTGCCTGGTGGCAAAACTGCTTTGATGCTGATTCCGCCGCTGGGAGGTGCCGAGCGAAAGCTGGCGGAGTTTACTTATGTTTCTGCCCAGGCGATTGGGTTGGTGTCGAAAGAGGCCGTCGCCGCAAGTGGACTGTCCTGGTCACGCGACGGGAAGTGGATTGCTGTATCGGGCGATTTTGGTGGTGAGGGGACAGACCGTATCCATCTTGTCTCTGCGGAGACGGGCGAATCCCGGCCCATCACACAGCCGCCGACGAAGGACTTGAACGATTACGAGCCGTCTTTTTCGCCGTACGCGAATGAGCTGGTTTTCGAGCGGTCTCCTGTGTTTTCTGCTGAGACCTTGTACCGCCTTTCGTTTGATGACAATTTCGTCGCCAAGGGCGAGCCCACTCCCGTTTATGCGAGCAAGCTTCGTTTGTTCTCGCCTTCGTGGGTGAGTGGCGGCAAGGAGCTGGTGATTCTGTCGGGCCTGGCCGGGGCTAGCGTGGGAGGATCGGTGTACCGACTGCCCGCTACCGGGGCGAGTGAGCTTACGAAGATGGAATCGTTCGGAACTGTGGTGAATTCGTTTGAGGTTTCGAGAGACGGGCAACGGGCCGCCTATAGCGTGGGGACGAGAAATGCCAACATCTGGCGAATGGAGTTGGGGAGCTCGAAGGCTGAGAGCTTCATCGTCTCTACGAAGCGGGAAGTGCATCCGCAGTATTCACCTGATGGGCGAAGGATTGTGTTTTATTCGACCCGGTCTGGGGCGACTCAGATCTGGGTATGTGAAGCGGACGGATCGAAGCCTGTGATGATCACGAAGATGCCGAACGGGATTGTTGGTTCTCCGCGCTGGTCTCCTGATGGCCGTACCGTGATCTTCGACGCCAACATCACTGGGCGTTTTCAGGTTTATACGGTGAGTGCGGAAGGTGGGAAGGTGCGTCAGATGACGAATGGCCCAAGGCCGAGTTTTTCTGCGAGTTACTCGCGCGACGGGAAGTGGATCTACTACGGGATGACCGAGGGACAGGCGAGCCCGCAGGTTTGGAAAATGCCCTCGCAAGGTGGGACAGCGGTGCAAATCACACGCAAGGGTGGGACGGCGCCGCAAGAGTCACTCGATGGCGCAACACTGTATTTTGTGAAGCCGACGGGCGTGGGTTCTTTGTGGAAGATGCCGCTGGCTGGCGGCGAGGAAAAGCAGATCGCCGATGCGATTTTCAGATCGAACTACGCGGTTACGAGTCAGGGGATTTACTTGATGAGTGGCCCGTCAGTGGATCTGGTGAATCCCGAAACGGGTGAGCGGAAAATGATCGTCAAGACGAAGACTCCCGATCTGGGGCTTGCGGTTTCGCCGGATGGGCGCTATGTGATTTGGTCGCAGATTGATTCTATTGGGAGTGACTTGATGCTGGTGGAGAAGTTCCGCTAGGAGTTGTTTCCGAGGTGCGGTTTTCGCGGAGCAAGGTGCGAGCATTCAAAAGTACCGACCGATTTGCCGGCATGACTGTCTTCCCGGGTTTTTGACAGGGCAGTCATCCCATTCCTGTCACGCTTAGCCGGTCACTCCGTAGATAAAGTATCCTAGCGGGTTCTTCCAGTAAGGGTAACTGCGCGTGCCGTTGGGGCTGAGGCCCGCCCAATTCATGAGCTTCCAAGTGCCTGCTATCGACTTCGCGGGCTAAGCTGAGTCTTCAGGTAAGGTCAAGCTTTTCAGTATGTGTTAGGGAATTCTGTGCGTACAGATCTTCAGCATGAACGCCCCATACTGGCGCGAAGCTGTTTGCGCTTCAGCCAGTTGGCAAGGAAGAAGCTGGCGATGAAAAACGCGGGACCTGCAATCATCAATACCCAGAGGAACCGCATTGAGGGTGAAACGGGCCGCGACATAGAGACGACCCAAGCGATGTACAAAAATCCCGCAATCCCGTAGACTGCTGCGCCAATCCATTCCCACCGCCAGGCCAGAAGCAGCGCCATCGTCAATACAAGGGACGGAATCAAGTGCAGAAGCAAAGCCAGCAGCGTAGGCCAAAAGCCGAGATGTTCTTCGAAGACATCGAGGGCAAATATGCTGAGAAAAGCAATAAAGAGGATTGACAGTATTCGCGGAGTCCAATACACAGCTCGTGCGGAGATAGTGGACATACAAGCCTCCTGGTTCGATTTTAACGCCGGAAGAGAACTCGCGAACCGTGCGTCAACTCTTAAGGCAATCCAGAAGCTGGAGCCGGCCCGAACAAAGTGGTAGATTCGCTCGCAGCAGGGGACCGGTTGGAGTGATGTCGACTGTGACTGCTGCGGAAGGCTGCAGTGTCAACGTCCTATGATCTGCAAAGCGATTGACCTCCAGAAGGGCTGGAAGTAAAGCCACCCGGCAAGGATGTGGATGGGGAGGCAGCAGGCAATTGCGCGGACATAGGCTGGGTGCAAGCGCTTTTGGGTGAAGAGATCGAAGGCGCCAAGGGCAGCGATGAGTGTGTAGACGGGGAGTAGCTGGAACCTGATGAAGGGCCAGGCGCCCTCGGCGAAGGTCTTGAGGTCCCAATAGTTTTTTAGGCTCGCCCACTCTACGATCTTTGGGCTGAGCCAGCGGCCAAAGCCGGCATCGGTGAGTACGAGGGTTGCGATCAAGATGAGCCGTTTGTGTGTGGCTGGTATGCGGCGGGCTCGGATGGCGGCTGTTATGAGGCCACTAAAGACGAGCATGTCGGCGAGCATCACGCTGAGGAAGGGAGGGTCTGAGGCAGGGGTGCCGAACTTGATTTGCTCGGTCATGATGGCAGTCGTTACGCCGAGAATTACCATCGCGGCGGCTAATGCAGCACCGTAGATTCCCAAGCGGCGGTGGGTGCTGACCTTGCCACGTTGTACGAGGACCATTTGCGCAGTAAAGAGCAGGAGCCAGCCGGTGAAGAAGGCAGCGTGGATGTGGACGATCCAGGGGTAGGTGAGGCTTC
>JAPKYY010000065.1 GCA_026394095.1 Acidobacteriota bacterium
CTTGAGGGTGTAGGTAGGCCAGTCGTTTTCGATTGACGGATTGCCTTCGAGGTCGAAGCATTCTTCGGGGAGTGAGCCTTTGTCCGGGTTGTAGCGGATGAGTGGATAGGCTCGGGATTCGACGGCGAGTTTGCTCTGGTGTTCGGCGAGGTCGTCGCCGATGCCGTGTTCTGGCATGCAGGGGCTGTAGACGTTGAAGAGCGCTGGAATGCGGGCGTTGAGGCCTTGTACAAAGGACTCGATTAGGTGCGAGGTATTGGCTGTTGTGCCCTGCATCACATAAGTGGTGCGATGGGCCATGCCGATGAGTGCGATCTCTTTGCGCACTTCTTCTTTGCCCTGGAAGGCCTTGCCGTGCTGAGCCATGTCGCTGACCTGGCCGGTGAAGCCGGAAGTGCAGGCCTGGCCGCCTGTGTTGGAGTAGAGCTGGGTGTCGAGCACGAGAACCTTTATGGGCTTGCCGGACATCATCATGCGCGAAAGGTTCTGGAAGCCGATATCGTACATGGCACCGTCGCCGCCGATGGAGACCACTGGGGGACAGAGATGGAATTCTTCGTCGGTGAACTGCTTCCAGTTGAAGTAGGTGAAGAAGTCTTTGTGCTTGTCTTTTTTGTAGCCGCCTTCGAGTTCGATTTCGGCCATGCGGATGGCGGCGAAGCCTTCAGCCATGCGGGCCATGTGGCCTTCAAAGATACCCATCGCCATGGACGGGGAATCCTGGAAGAGGTGGTTGGTCCAGGGGAAGGGATAGGGGTTGAAGGGGTAGGTGGATGCCCATACGGAGGTGCATCCGGTGGAGTTAACGATGCCCATGCTGGAGCGGCCACGACGGCCGACGCCGTCGGTGTACTGCCAGCGGAGGTGCTTCAGTTTGGCGATGAGTTGAGAGACCCAGCGTAGCCACTCGGGGTCGATGGTTTTACCGGCATGGCGATGGTCGAGAGTTTCGGAGAAGCTGGCGAGGGTGACGTCGGCGTTCTTGAGGGAGTCGAGAGCTGAGGCTACGCGCGTGTTGTCGCTGAGGTCGAGCGTGGATGCGAGCTTGAGGCGCATGTGCTGGTCGAGGTTGGCGATGAGGGTGTCTAGCTTCTGGATCTGCTTTGCGACACGGGGTTGCATGAGAGCTTCGGCAGTGGCAACGAAGAGATGGACGACGGTTTTCTCGCCGCAGCCAAGGCAGGCTCCATCGCCACCGACCATGCCCATGTAGTTTTGCTTGTCGAGGAGCAAGGTGTGGAGGGCACCGATGCCCTCGTCGAGATTGTCGATGCGGATGAATTCAGGAGATGTGGTGGGGAGGGACTGCCAGAGATCCCAGTTGCGGCGGAGCTTGGCTACGGAGGCGGGAGTCTGGGTGACGGGGCGGAGGGCGTCGTCGTTGCAGACCTTGATGCACTCCATGCAGCCTTTGCAGGTGTAGGGATTGACGGTAATGGAGAGCAGGCCGCCGGTGCCTTTCTGGGCGCGCTCTTTGGCTGTCCAGAAAGGTTGCGGGGTAGCGAAGGCGAAATCGCCGAGGGCGGCACGGAAGTCGTTGAGTTCGGCGGTGAGTTCGAGGGTTTCGGCTGAGTCTGCTGTGGTGGAAGCGAGGAGATCTTTGATGGCCAGATCAAGGCTTGCGCCGACATTGGGACGGGCGAGGCCGTCACCGAGGCGGGCTCGGAGTTTGGGTTCGAGGGCGCGGATTGCGCGCGATAAGTGGGTGGTGGATTTGCCGGTGGCGGTGAGCTTTTTTACGGCGGTTTCAAAGACCGCGAGGATTGGATTGACGAGGCCGGGGATTGCGCTGTCCGGGCAGATGGTGTAGCAGGAGCCGCAGGCGGTGCAATTCTCTGGCACCCACTCGGGGTGTTCAAAGCGGACGCCGGTCATGTCGCGGAAGATGGCTGTAGCGGCGGGGATCATGCCGAGGCCGATGAAGGGGTCGGCCAGATTGTCATTGCCGCGGCCGGTAGCGTAGAAGGTGCCGGTTTGCTCCCAGAAGCGATGGATGTCGGTGGTGGGGGTGGAACTGGCGGCTGCTTCATCAAGGGGGAAGCGGCGAAGAACGCGCCCTGGAAGGCGTTGCCCTGCATGCGGTACTGGAGTTCGGTGTCGGTGGCTTCTTCGCGGGCGATCTTGAAGGCATCGAGAAAGTAGAAGTGGATCTGGTTGTCGATGATGATGCGCTGGAATTTCTCGGGGATTAGTGCCCATACTTCCTGAGGATCTGTGGCGCTGCTTTGCATGATGAAGACGCCGTTGCGCTTGAGGCCAGCCAGGGGATTGGAGTGCTGGAAGACGTTGGGGTCTGGGGAGAGAACGACGTCGACGTGGAAGTAATCGCAATTGATGCGGATTGGCTCGGGAGCCGCTGCCAGATAGTAAGTAGTGGGTTGGCCTTTCTTCTCGGAGCCGTATTTGGGGTTGGCTTTGATGTGATATCCGAGGAGTTCAAAGAGGGTCATCGCGAGGTTCTTGCCGGTGGTGATGGCCCCCCAGCCGCCGACAGAATGGAAGCGGACGGTGATGCTGTTCTTTGGCATCAGGTCTGGGTTTTCGGTGCCGTGGACGGCGAGTTGTTTGAGGCCGGGATAGGCGTCTGCTACCTGAATCTGGTGGATTTCCTGCTTGGGTGTGAAGGGCTTGTCGTGGACGAAATCGATGGAGAGGTAGTAGAACTTGCGTTGTGCGCCGGTGGGGAGCATGTTCTCGATTGCTCCGATGAGGCCTTCCGGTTGCAAGTCGCGACTGCCGAGGCCGAAGGAGCCTGAATAGAGGGGCGGCATGTCTTCGAGCTTTTTGTAGGATGCGTAATGTTCGTGGGAGGCTGTTCTGCCGTTTTCAACGCAGCGGCCGAGAGCGGCGCGGACTTCTCGAATGAGGGGGAGATCTTCGGCGAGGGGCTGATCGACACGTTCGAGTACGGC
>JAPKYY010000005.1 GCA_026394095.1 Acidobacteriota bacterium
CCGCCCGCTACCCAATATTTCCGATCGGCCCCGCGCCCTCAATCAGGTCGTCACTCCCGCTTATTTCGAACTGATGAAGATTCCCCTCCGCCAGGGCCGCTACCTCACCGAAGACGATCGCGATGGCCGCGACCCCGTCTGCGTCATCGACGAACTTCTCGCCAAAGCCGGCTTCCCTCAATCCAACCCCATCGGCGAGCGCCTCGTCCTGCTCTTTGGCGATCTCCAGCCTGCCTGCCGCATTGTTGGTGTCGTAGGCTCCCAGATGCATTTCGCCTTCGAGAAACTCCCGCGTCCCACTCTTTATCGTGCCTTTGATCAAAATGGCTCCCGCAGCGTCGCACTCATGGTTCGCACCAGCGGCCCGGTCAAGAGCATGCTCGCTGCTGCCCAAAAAGCCGTCCTCACCATCGATCCAGACCAGCCCGTACGCAATCAGTTTTCCTACGATCAACTAATCCACACCACCCTCGCCGGCATGCAACTGCTTGCCGTTTTTATGTCTGGCATCGGTCTGGTTGCCCTCGCCCTGGCCTGCCTTGGCGTCTACAGTGTCATGTCCTACGTGGTTGCAGAACGCACCAGTGAAATTGGCATGCGCCTTGCCATGGGTGCCCAGCCCTCAGACATCTTCCTCCTCCTCGGTCGCCAGGCCGTCATCATGACCGTCTCGGGAATTTCGGTCGGCCTCATCGGTGGCTTCTTTATCGCCCAACTCTTCAGTGGCCTCATCTTCGGCGTAAGCGCCAGCGATTTCTGGAGCCTCTCGAGCGCCTCTCTTTTACTTGTGGCCGTTGCCGCCCTCGCCATCTACTTCCCCGCACGGCGCGCAATTCAAATGGACCCCGCAACTGCATTGCGGCATGATTGATAAAGCAATGATCGAACTTCGAAATATCGAAAAGGCCTACCAGCACGGCCCCACCAAGAGCTTCGTGTTGCGCCGCGTCGACGTCACCATCAAAGAAGGCGAATTCGTCTCCATCATGGGGCCGTCCGGCGCAGGCAAGAGCACTCTCCTCTACGTAATCGGCATGCACGATAGCGACTGGACCGGCGAATACTTCCTCATGGGCCAGCCCGTCCACAAGATGAACCGCAAAGACCGCAACGAAGTCTACAAACAAAACTTCGGCTTTGTGTTTCAGAGCTACCACCTCCTCGACAACCTCACCGTCGCCGAAAACATCGAGATGCCGCTCACCTACCGCAACATCAAAAAGAGCGACCGCGAAGCCATCGTTGCCGACACCCTCGATCGCTTCCAGATGGTCGGAAAAAAAGACCTCTTCCCCAACCAGCTCTCCGGCGGCCAGCAACAGCTCGTTGGTATCGCCCGCGCCATGGTCGCCAAACCCAAAGTCATTCTCGCCGACGAACCCACCGGCAACCTCCACACCAGCCAGGGCAAAGAGATCATGGAGATGTTTAAGAAGCTCAACGACGAAGGCACTACCATCATCCAGGTCACACACTCTGACGCCAATGCTACCTACGGCAACCGTATTATCGAGATCCGCGACGGATGGATCGAGAAGTGAAGCCGGCCATTAAGCCCCGTATTCTCATTGCCGACGATCAGATCGACGTACTCGAAGCCCTGCGCCTCCTGCTCAAGCCCGAAGGCTACGAAATTGAAACCGTCCCCAGTCCAGACGACGTCATTCGCTCCCTCGAGAAGCGAGAATACGACGCCCTCATCATGGACCTCAACTACACCCGCGACACCACCTCGGGTCAGGAAGGTCTTGACCTCTTAAGCAAAGTCCAGGAAATCGACCCCATGCTCCCCGTCGTCGTCATGACCGCCTGGGGCACCGTCAACCTCGCCGTAGAAGCCATGCGTCGTGGAGCAAGAGACTTTCTCACCAAACCCTGGGAGAACGAACGTCTCGTCTCAATCGTCAGAACCCAGCTCAACTTGAGCAATGCCCTCAAGCGCCAGCAACGCCTCGAAGCCGAAAACCTCCTCCTCCGCGATGTTTCCGGCCCAACGATGATTGCCAAATCCGAGGCCATGCAGCCAGTCATCGAACTCATCGCCCGCGTCGGCCCCAGTGACGCTAACGTCCTGGTAACCGGCGAACCCGGCGTAGGCAAAGAAGTCGTAGCAAGCAAGCTCCACGCCATCTCAGCGCGAGCCTCAAAGCCCATGGTCAGTGTCAACGCCGGCGGTCTCGCCGAAGGCGTCTTCGAGAGCGAACTCTTCGGTCACGTCAAAGGTGCCTTCACAGACGCTAAGACCGACCGCGTCGGCCGCTTCGAACTCGCCGACTCCGGTACCCTCTTCCTCGACGAAATTGCCAACGTCTCGATGAGTCTCCAGTCCAAACTCCTCCGCGTTCTTGAAACCGGTGAGATGGAGCGGGTCGGCTCTTCCCGCACTAAAAAGGTCGACGTCCGCGTCATCAGCGCCACCAACGCCGACCTCCACAAAGAAGTCGAAGAAGGCCGCTTCCGTCAGGATCTCCTCTTCCGTCTCAACACCATCGAGATCCACATTCCACCCTTGCGCGAGCGCCGCGAAGACACGCTCGCCCTGGCGAACTTCTTCCTCGATAAACACGCCCAGCGCTACCGCAAAGCCCTCTCCGGCTTTGACTCGGGTGCCGTACAGGCCATGATGGAACACCGTTGGCCCGGCAACGTCCGAGAGCTCAACCACGTCGTCGAGCGTGCTGTTCTCATGTCCGGCGGCACACAGATCCGCGCTCAGGATCTGGCCCTCCGCCCCAGCACCGGCACATCTCAAAAGCTCGAAGACATGAGCCTCGAAGACGTCGAAGCCCATCTCATCAAGAAAGCTCTCGATCGCTTCGGCGGCAACGTCAGCACCGCAGCCAGTGCCCTCGGCCTCAGCCGTAGCGCTCTCTACCGCCGCCTGCAACGATACAATCTCCATCGATACACGACATGAAGCTTGCTCACGAGAGGCGCATCCAGCTCACTGCAATGGCCGGCGGCCTCCCCGCCATCATTGCTTCACTCGGCATCCTTTGGACTGGCGACTACACCTCCAAAGTCCAATGGACCCTCTCTTCGATCATCCTCGTCTCCTGGTTCGCCTTTGCCAATTCCGTCCGCGAGCTCGTCGCCTCACCGCTCCGAACTGTCGCGAATCTCCTCGAAGCCATTCGTGAAGGCGACTACTCCATCCGCGGCCGCACCACCTCCCTCGACGATTCTCTGGGCGAAGTTCTCGAACAAGTCAATGCCATGGGCACAACCCTGCAGGAGCAGCGCCTCGGCGCCCTCGAA
>JAPKYY010000125.1 GCA_026394095.1 Acidobacteriota bacterium
CTCCAATTCTTTCAGATAGGCCTCGGCTCCGTTGTTTTTGACGTAGGCGTCGGGGTCTTGGCCCCCGGGCAATGAACAGACTCGAATCTGCAGACTCTCTTCAAGCAGTATCTGAATGCTGCGCTCGGTGGCATTGGCTCCCGCATTGTCAGGATCAAAATTCACAAGAACACGGTCAGCGTGACGCTTGATCGATCGCACCTGCTGACTGGTAAGCGCTGTTCCACAACTAGCGACAACTTCTTTGATACCGGCCGCGTGCACCCCGATCACGTCCATGTAGCCTTCCACCAGCACCATGCGCCCGGTCTTGCGTGCCCCCTCACGGGCGTGGTGCAGATTGTAGAGAACATGACTCTTGCGATAGATCGGCGTCTCCGGTGAGTTCAGGTACTTCGGCTGGTCATCACCGAGACTGCGCCCCCCGAAGGCAATCACCTTGCCGCTCTCGTTCCAAATTGGAAACATTAGCCGGTTGCGAAAGCGGTCAAAGAATCCATTGCCTTCATTGCGCCGCAGACAAAGGCCAGACTCTTCGAGCAATGCCTCTTCTACTCCCTGCCGCTGAAAAAGACGAGTCAATCCGCCCGACGGATCGCTGAAGCCCAGACAGAATTCCTCCGCCAGTTTCTGCCCAAGCCCCCGTTGCTTCAGATATGTGCGCGCAGGCTCACCGGCATCGGAATACAAAACATCGCGAAAATGTTTTGCCGCGATTTCGTGCAGATCCTGCAACGAGGCTTTCTTGCGGCTGGCCGGGTCAAAGTCGGGCTTCGGTGCAGGCATCGGAATGCCATTCTTCTCGGCCAACAACTTCATCGCCTCAAAGAAGCCCAGCCCTTCGATCTCCATCACGAAGCTGAAGACATCGCCACCCTTGGCGCAACCAAAGCACTTGAAGAACTGCCTGTCGGCATGTACGTAAAAGCTCGGCGTCTTCTCGTTATGAAAAGGACAAAGCCCGCGATAGCGAGCACTCCCGCCCAGCTTCTGCAGGCGGATGTAATCCCCGATCACACGCACTATGTCGACCGAGTTCTTCAGCGTATCTTTGAATTCAAAACTGCTCACTTTTCTCCCAGCCGCTCAAAGTATCGCGCAATCGCTTCGATGCCTCGGTAGACGTTCGGCAGATAGACCTTCTCATTTGGTGCGTGCAGATTGTCGTCTGGCAAACCAAAGCCAGTCATCACACTCGGAACCCCCAGTACATCCTTGAAAAGACCAACGATCGGAATGGATCCGCCACTGCGGGTAAAGACCGTCTTCTGGCCGAAGATCTCGGCCATAGCCCCGGCAGCTTCTCTGACGAAGGGGTTGGCCGGGTCCACCACGCTGGCAGGAGCCTTGCCAAGAACCTTCAGGCTGGTACGGACGCCTTCGAGCGCCTGAGCCGCAATCGCTTCACTCAATAACTTCGCGATGCGATCCGGGTCCTGTCCAGGCGCTAAACGACAGCTCAGCTTTACAACCGCAGTGCAGGGGATTACCGTCTTTGAACCCTCGCCCGTGAAGCCACCACCAATCCCGTGGATCTCCAGCGTAGGCCTAGCCCATAGCCGCTGGAAGAGCCCGAAACCCTGCTCACCATGCAACGCGAATACCTTGGCCTCTTCCTGCCGGTAGGCATCCATGTCAAAAGGCAAAGCAGCCCAGCTTTGTTCTTCCTCTGCCGTCGGTGGAATCACATCGTCATCAAATCCGGGAATCAGGAAGTTTCCGTTTTTATCTTTGAGCGAGGAAACAATCCGCGCGGCTGCCTCGATCGCATTGGGCACACCGCCGCCGTAGACGCCAGAATGCAGATCCACTTCACCCGTTGTGACATGCAATTCCGCATAGACAATTCCGCGCAGCCCAACACAAATAGTCGGCAATTCCGGGGCGAACATTTCGGTGTCACAAATCAGGGCTGCGTCGCATTTCAGTTCATCCGTATGCGACCGCAAATATGCCGAAACATGATCCCCACCAGATTCTTCTTCACCTTCAAACAGGAAGCGGACGTTTACCGGCAGTGGCTTCCCTGCCCTCAAGAAATGCTGCACCGCGCGAATCAGAATAATCGCCAGGCCCTTGTCATCGGCTGCCCCGCGGGCATACAAATTGTCACCAAGGACGGTCGGCTCAAAAGGCGGCGTCCGCCAAAGTTCAAGTGGCTCTGCCGGCTGCACATCATAGTGGCCGTAGCAAAGCAAAGTGGGCTTGCCTGGAGCATGCAGCCATTCGCCATAAACCAGCGGATGCCCTTCCCCTTCGATCACTCGCACAGCTTCAAGCCCAGCCGCTTCAAAAAGTTCCCGCGTAAACTCAGCCGCCTTGCGCACCTCGCCCGCAGCCTCGGGATTTGAGCTCACGCTCGCAATGCGCAGCCACGCCTTCAAATCATTCAGGACTTCTTCCATTCTGCCTCCAACTTTTTCACCACATCGGCACACAATACTGCGGCATGCTTGGATTCCTGGATCAACCCGCCCACTGCTGCTTCCACCTCTGCGGCACGAATGCCCGCAAGTTCAGACAACTTCTTGCCCGATAGCAACTCCGTAAGCGCACTGGCACAAGCAATCGAAGCCGTGCAGCCGCGTGCCAGAAAACGAATCTCTGAGATTCGTTCGTCGCTGCAAATCACTGTCACTCGCAACTGGTCTCCACACACCGGGTTTTCGCACGACACGCGATGGGTTGGCGAGTCAAGCTCTCCTGCGTTTCGGGGATTGGCAAAGTGATCTAGAAGCTCGGGGCTATACAAGGTAGCTCTATTTTCGCCGATTCAGTGCTCTCAGGTGTAAGCTAATGAGATTCATGGCGAAAGTAGTTGCCGTCGTGGCTGGAGTTGTAACCCACGCCGGAAAAATATTGATCGGGCAACGCAAGCGCAACGACTGGCACGGCCTCAAGTGGGAATTCCCCGGTGGCAAGATCGAGCCAGGTGAGGCGCCAGAGGCTGCCCTTGCTCGTGAACTTCGCGAAGAACTGGGCATCGAAGCCATCATTGGCGATGTCTTGCAGCGCTACCAGTTCAGCTACAACGAACGGCCGCCGGTAGAACTGGTCTTCTACAACGTCATCAACTTTACGGGCGTCCCCGTAAATTATGAGTTCGAACAAATTCTCTGGGCCGATGCGCTCAGCCTGCCGGACTACGATTTTCTTGAAGGTGACCGCGAGTTTATCGATTGGCTTTCAGCCCGGGCTAAAGAATAATCCCTATTCGTACCGCAAGGCTTCAACCGGATCGAGCCGTGCCGCCTTGTTGGCCGGCCAGATCCCGAAGAACAAGCCAATCCCGACGCTGACAACCACTCCCGTTCCTGCTGCCCAAAGAGGCACGCTCATCGGCAACTCCGGAAATACAAACCCGCCCAGCACGGGAATCAACCAACCCACCGCCATTCCGAGCAAGCCACCAAGAAAGGTCAACACGACGGCCTCGGTCATGAACTGCGTGATGATCTCCATGCGCCTCTCGTCGTACTTCACACGCCGCTCCTGCCTCAGCACTCCCCGCACTTCATCCATTGCAGCAGGCAATTGCCCCTTCATTGGTTTCACAAAGAGCATGTGCTCCTCAGCAGCAGGCTGAAACTTGCGCATGCTCCAGTAAGGCATCACCAGACGATTGTCCCGGCCGCCCGGCTCACCGGCGGAAGACTTCTTCATCACCCCGATCACTTCCATCTTTTGCCCTTCTACATCCACCCATTTACCGGACGGATCAGAACTGGCAAAGAGCCCCTTCCAGACATCCTCACCCAGCACGACAACCCGCGCCCGGTGCTGATTGTCGATCTCGCTGAAGAATCGCCCGTGGATCAATTCCACTTGCCAGACATCGGCATAGCTCGAGTCGGCACCCCACATATCAAGCCCCGCGTAGTCATTGGCCTGATAGCGGATCTTTTGAACTCCACGCCAGGGCAGAAGCCCGGCGGTCACTTTGTCTACATGAGGGCAGCGTTCGCGAATCGCTTGCGCCTGCTCAAATGTGATCGGCTTGCGCATTCGCTCCTCTGCACTGCGATTGCCAAACCGCGGCCCCACCGCAAACTTGAACACCACCATCGTGTCTGATCCGAAAGTCCGCATCGCATTGGCAAAGGCGGCATCCATACCGGTAATAATCGAACCCACACCGATAATCGTCCCCGTGCCAATGATCACACCCAGCACTGTCAGAAACGATCGCAGCTTATAGCTGCGAAGCGTATCAAAGGCCATACCGACACTGGACCAGAACAAAGAACTGAACATCGCTTATCTCTCCACTCGCAACGCTTCAATAGGATCGAGCTTGGAAGCTTGCCTCGCGGGATAAATCCCAAAGAAAAGCCCCACCGTCATCGACAGCCCAACGCCGAGAGCGATGCTGCCAAGAGGCATCGACATCGGCACAGGCGTCAAACTCCGAATGGCCACGGCGAAGACCCACGCAATCGCAACACCGAAGACTCCTCCACTGGCCGACAGCACTGCGCTCTCCACCAGAAACTGATTCAGGATGTCCGCCCGGCGCGCCCCCAGGCTCTTGCGGATGCCGATCTCCTGCGTGCGTTCACTCACCACCGCCAGCATGATGTTCATGATCACCACCCCGCCCACCACCATAAAGACACTCACCACCGCAATCGCCGTCGCCGCAATCGCACCGGTCATCTGGCTCCAGGCCGTCGACAGCGAGTCAGAGTTGAAGATGGCAAAATTGTCTTCTTTGCCGGGCGTCAGTTGGCGGAAGGAACGAATCAGCGTCCGAACCTCGTCCTGAGCCTGCATCAACTTGTCGTGCCCAACGGCAACTACCGAGTAGCTGATTCCTTTGCGGGCACCATAGCTCTTGAAGTAGGTCTCCGCAGGAATGGTTACAAAACTGTCCCGGGTCTGCCCGAACACACTGCCCTTTGCCTTGGCCACCCCCACCACTTCATAAGGCCTTCCGTCCACCATCACGCGCTTCCCGATTGCATCGACATTCGGAAACCAGCGGTCCTTCAAATCATGGCCAAGAACGGCAACCATCAAGTGGCGCTGGTTATCGATCTCACTCAGATACCGGCCGCTCTCAGTTTGTGTGTTTTCAATAGCAGCAAGGTTGGGCGTCCCGCCCTCGATCATGACGCCATCGATACGGTCTCCATCGAATACCACAGGGCCACGACGTGAAACCTGCAACGCAATCTCTTTCACCAGCCGCGCATTGGCTTTAACGAATTCGTATTCCTCACGACGCAATTCCGGATTCTTCCGCAACAATTCCAGATACTTCTTGGCATCCCAATCCACAATGAAAGCCATCCTTACAACCCGGAATCCGTCAGCCCCCATATCGCTGACTTTTTCTGCAATGTAGACGTCCATGCCGTGAATCAAACTCATCACCGCAATCAGCGTAGTTGTGGCGAGAATAATTCCAAGCAGGGTAAGGAAACTCCGCAGCATGCTCGAGCGCAAGCTGGAAAGCGCAACTCGTACCGCCTCAAAAAATGCATTGCTCCGCTGGTTGGTCATTCAGCGAAGGATACGTATCAGCTCCGGCCTAAGTTCCCGGCAATCCAGTCTCCCGCGCATTCTTCAGCCCAAAATCGCGCCGGACCACGCGAAAGAAAGCCCACATGCCCGCCATGCTGGGTCAAAATCAATCTCAGATTCGGATTCTTTTCTGGTGCCGCCTTCTCATAAACCCAGGCTGGTATCAGCGGATCGTCTGCGGAGTGAATTAAAAGCCCGGGAACCGAAATTGTTTGTAAGAAAGCCTGGCTCGATTGCGTCCCATAATAGCCGGCTGCGTCTCCGAATCCGAATGCCTTCGAGGTGAACTTGTCGTCAAACTCAAGAACACTCTTCACTTGATCCAGCCCATCCAAAGGAAAAATCGCCGGGAACTCTGCGGCCCGCCGGCGGTAGCGCGCCTTCAGGCGCTAAATAAACTTATTCGAATAAATGAAATTTCGTTTCTCTTGCATCCGAAGGCAACACGCCATCAGATCCAGTGGAGTCGAGACACTCACAACACCGGCAATCCCAAGGTCCTTCGCCCGCGCCCCCAATTCACCGGCCAACTTCAAAACAACATTGCCACCCAGCGAATAGCCCATCAGAAAAATCGGCCCCCGCCCAGCCGCATGCAGCCCCTTAACGATTCGCAACATGTCACTCGTCAGCCCCGCATGATAAAGCGTTGGAGCAAGCCCCTCTGTCCCCCCACACGTGCGCATGTTCAGCCGGTGTACGCGCAGTCCACGAAGCAAGGCCGCCTGCGCCATGCTCTTCATATAGCCAGACTCGTGAGAGCCCTCCAGCCCATGCAACACAATCAATTCACCGCGCACCGGGCCTTCAGGCTCATGCCGCAACGCGAGCACCTGAACATCAGGCTCTGTGCGATGAAGATCGCGCGTGGCAGGAAAACGCAGTTCGTCCAGATTGCGTGGCCAGAAGTTGGAGGCGATCGTGGTTAGATCGCCATTTCGAAACAAAGGATTGAAAGAGTGCAACTCTTCTAGGCTAAGGCCAATTAGGCCTGCTCGTCATCTACATCATCGCTCTTGCGCGAAAGCTCTTCGGCAAGGATGATCGCCTCAGCCAGTTCCTTCATCGGCTTACGATGACGGCGGCTCTCGTTGCGCAAACGCAAGTAGGCTTCTTCTTCAGTCAATTTGTAGCGGCTTTGCAGGATACCCTTGGCGCGTTCCACCAGCTTGCGTGTCTCAAGCTGGCGCTTCATCTCTTCGGTTTCGCTCAGCAAGCGCTGATTCACTTCACTCAGCACTTCCTTGGAAATCGCAATACCCATCTGCTCACCAATGAAGGTAAGCAGCGAGATCTCCTCAGCCGTGTGCGGATGCGGTTCCCGATGGTGCACGTTGATAACGCCAATGATCTCGCCCTGGTTGATCAACGGTACCGACAGAAACGCTTCATAGGTATCTTCGACAAGCCCCTGAAAGCGCTTGAACCGGTGATCCAGACTCGAATTGGCAGCCAGCGCAACAACAGACTTGTGCTCGGCCACCCAGCCCGTTACGCCTTCACCGATCTTCATGCGCAACAAGTTCAAATCCTGCGCGTGAGGCACCTGCGAAGCACGCAATACAATTTCGTTCGCTTCTTTTTCAATCAAATACACAAGCGCCGCGTCACACTCGGTAACCTGAACCATAAGGCCAAGGACCGCTGCGAGCTTACGATACTCGAAATACGGTGTAATAGTGCTACCTGTGAGGTTTGGGGTTCGGTCATAGTGCTGGGTCCCATATTGCAATGCTAGGGAATCTCTCCTCATTAAACAATTCAATCTTTTTATCAGTGCGATGGATCGCAGTACTTCTTTACCTGATCAACGGCTGCAAAGTGTCGGCGCAAACGGCAATCCGTTCACAGCACTTCATTTTCTACAGCACGCCTCAAAATCTGAAAACGGCAGAACAAGGCTTGCAACGACTCGAGGAACTCCGTGCGGCCATCCAGGCCCTGCACGGAAAACAATGGGTCTCAACCAGCCCACTGCGAATCTGGATGCCTGCAAACGAGGCAGCTTGGAAGAGGTTTACGAAAATCAATGCAGAACAAGGCATTTTCGTTAGTGGTCAAGACCAGAACTGGGTCGTAATCAACCCCTGGTCACAAAACTTTCTCGAGGTGCTCAGCCACGAGTACATCCACGCGGTACTCCACCGGACTCTCCCGAATCTACCCACTTGGTTCGAGGAGGGGATCTGTGAATATTACTCTAACCTGCTTTTGCGTCGCAAGTGGAATCGCTTTGAAGTTGTCGTCGGCCAGGCTCCAGCCCGGCATCGGCGGAATTTGGAAACGCTGCCATCGCTCGACCTCGAACAATTGGCCCGCGAGCCAATCTCAATCTATACCTATGCTCCTGCCTGGGCAGCCGCTTATCATCTCTGGCCAGGCTACAAGGCAGGTGACAAATTCCCCTCCAAACTCTCGATTGGCCCCTTCGAGCCACGAATCATTCCCATCGATTACATTACTCCCGATAAAGCGCAGACCCTGCTTAGCCGCAAAGAAATCCAGGAACTCGAAATTGAATTCCGAAACCAGTTCCCAGGCATGAACCAGCCAATCGAAGCGGAACTGGCTCGGGCGGAATCGGATTTTCTCGAAGGGTTGCGACTCTCCGATTCCGGCCAGACGAAGCAGGCAATTCCACTGCTGGAAAAAGCCTGCGCTTTGCGGCCCTCAAACAGCAGTTGGTGGAATGCCCTGGCTTTGGCCTATCAGGAAAACAGGCAGTTGACCGAAGCCCGCCAGGCGATTGAAAAGGCGCTGGCCACAGCGAAAAACGAAACCGAAACCGCCGCAGCGCGCAGCCTGCAGAAATCTCTCAACTAACATAACCAGTAGCGTGGATTCTCAAACAGACAGCCAAAATCACAGCGGTGTTCTCTCCTCGCTGCTTCAACTCGCAAAAAACTACAAGGCCAAATTCGCCATCATCAGCCTCTTCGCTCTGCTGGCCACCGGCGCAGACCTGCTGCAGCCGCTGATCTACCGCAACGCGATCAACGATGTCGCGGGCCTCTTTGTCACCCCGGTGCCTGAACAATCAGCCCAACCCCACCGCCCGGATTACATCGCCCCACGCACTACCGAAGAAACCTTTAAGACGCTCGTCCAATCCGTTGCCCTGCTCTTTCTGATCAGCACCGCCGGCTATTTCTTTTCTCTCCGGTCAGACTATTACGGCGCCCGCGTGGCGAGCTCGATGGAAGCCAACCTGATCGTCTCAACCTTCGGCCATGTACTGCGCCTGCCGCTCAGTTTCTTCGCCCCACGCTCTAGCGCCGGCATCGCCAAACGCATCGATCAATCCGACCAGCTCGCCCCCGTCGTACATGCCTTCTCACAACAAATTGCCCCCGAGGCCATCCGGCTGGTCGGCATCTGCGCCATCATGTTCAGCCAGAACTGGCGTATGTCGCTAGTTGCGCTCTGCCTCCTCCCGCCCTATCTCTGGATCGCTCGCCGCTCCGCGCTCCGCATGAAGACTGGCCTTGAGCCCTATTACGAGATGTGGGAGAACATCTCGGCCAGAATCACCGGAGCACTTGGCGCAATCAAAACCGTCAAGCTGTCAGGTGCCGAAGCCCGCGAAGAATTGCGTCTCGACCGCGAATCCAGCGCCGCCTACGACGTCTACATCGAGCGCATCC
>JAPKYY010000294.1 GCA_026394095.1 Acidobacteriota bacterium
AAATTCGCCAAAGCAGTCAAACTCCTCCACGACCAGGGCGAGCACTTCTCCTTCCGTTCCCGCCCAGCTCCCGTCGACTATAACCACGACGGCCTGATCGATCTGATCGCAGGCTCAGCCGGCCCCCGAGACCGCAATGACTCGAAAGACATCGCGATCTCCCTCTATTTGCGCTACAAAGATTCCAGCGGCCAACTCCGCCTCAAAGCGCCCGTACCGCTCAAGGACACAAAGGGCGAAGACCTGCGCACACCAATTCCCTATCATCATGGATTTGAAGTTGCCGACTGGGACCAGGATGGAGATCTGGATCTCTTTACAAACGAGAAGACCTACCTGATCCTCTACCGCAACACCGGCAAAGGTTTCGAGCGAGAGCCCATCCTCTACAAGGGCAAACCCCTGAGCGTAAGCCACCACGAAACCAGCATCAAGGCCATCGACTGGGACAAGGACGGCCAACTCGACCTCATCACCGGAGGCGAATCCGGCTGGGTCTATTTCTTCCGTCGCTCCGTTTTGCACTAGCCCGGTGAGAAGATATCCGTGTGCCTCCCACCAGCCGCTCAGCCACGATCGAGACAGATATCTTCGAACACCGCACACCCAAGGACGACTTCATCAACCCCTGTTGCTTCGGCGAAGACTTTGCCGCCTGGCTGCAAGCCCGCCTCTTTGGTCTAACCGAATTCAAGCTCTCCCCACCCACCATGGAAGATTACGGCTGGGGCTTTGGCGCCACCCACGCCAAAGGCACAATCTGGGTTGCTTTGTCTTTCGCCCACGAAGGCCCGGTAGAGGGCCCGGCCACCTGGGGAGTCTCTGTCGAATGGCGGGATGACAAGCTGCTAAGCCGATGGTTGGGAAAGCCCGACCTTACTGCCTTCAATCCATTTGCCGATGCAGTTTGGGCGGCCTTGAAATCCGAGCCCGCAATCACATTCACCCCCGACCAAGAGTAGTAGGCCTACAGATCTCAGCGCGCGCAGCCGATATCCCGCTAGAACAACTTGAATTGAAATCAGATGTCCGCCACCGCCACCCCATTTCCTGTCCATCGTGAAGACCTTGGCCCCTTCGAGCATACCTATGGCTCCAGTGGCATCTCAGCAGTCAGGGTATTTGCCTACCTCGCCTCGGCCCTTGCCTTCGGCCTGGGGGTCTTCTTCCTCAAGCTGAATCAAAATATCGCCGCCAACTCAGAAATCCAGGATCTCCCCAAACTGGCCGCACTCCTGGTCTTCTCCCTGAGTTTTGTATGTCTGCTAGGCGGTATGCTGCACACACCGAAATCGAAACGCGTTCTGCTCTTTGAAAACGGCCTCGCCTTCGAGGGCAACACCAAGGCCCAAACCGCAAGCTGGGAAGAAATACTTCACTACCAGCCATGCGCATCAGGCGAGCCCTTCCGTTTCTCGCTCACCAATGGCACTGAAATCTCGATCCCCAAAGAAACCACCGGATTTGTCGACCTTTGCAACGCGATTCGAATTCGAGCCGGAGAACATATCTTCCAGCGTGAATACGCTCGTATCAAAAGCGGAGGCAAATCGGAATTTGGCCCTCTGGCATTCAGCCTCGACGGCTTCTCAATCGATGGAATGCAAATTGATTGGCCAGAAGTGAATCAAGTCAGCAAGAGCGAAACAAAGGGCAACGAAAGGCTCACCTTCGAAACGCAATCCCTGGGCGAGCTGGGCCCCAGCGTCCCGGCAAGCAGGATCCCCTCAGCGCAAGTCTGCTACAGGCTCATTGAGCAACTAGCCCAAATCCGCGTACTTTCTACCCTCTAAACAACTCAGTCATTATGGATAGTTCACGGCTTGCCTTTAGTTGGCAACATAGTCTGGCTGTCGCCCAAGCCGACTCGGATTGATACCAGCCTTCTTAAGTTGTTCGGCCGCTTCGAAGAAACGTGCTCGCATCGATTCATCGCGATA
>JAPKYY010000268.1 GCA_026394095.1 Acidobacteriota bacterium
GGAAGCACGCGCTGGATACAGCGTTCACGGGGAGGCATCGATTGTTCCTTACGATGAGGAATTGCGTGCGCACCTGCCGCTGTCGCAGTTGAATGTACAGCGCAAGATGGAACTGGATGGGAACAAGATTCGCTTCACCGAGGACGTTGAAAACCTTTTGCCGTTTGACCGGCATATCGCCTGGCAGGAGCATGTGACGCTGGGGCCGCCGTTTCTTGAACGTGGGGTGACCAAGCTTGAGGCTCCGATCCTACGCAGTGCGAAATTGAATGAGGGCGAATTTGAGTGGAAGGATCGCACCTATCCTTCGTCGTTGATGAGTGCGGATTATCATGCGCATTTGTTGACCAAGGGTGAGGTGAAGGTAACAAACCCGAAGCTGGGTTTGCGAATCGGCTATGAGTGGAATCTGCAGGACTTTCCGTGGCTTGGAATCTGGGAAGAGAATCACGAGCGGAAGTACCCGCCATGGAATGGGCGGACGATGACTTGGGGCATTGAGTTTGGAGCGAGCCCTTATCCGGAGTACCGGTTCCGCCGTGCTACACGCGGTCTGCTCTGGGCGGCGCCGACGGCCGTCTGGCTGCCCGCAAAGAGCAAGCGGACGATCCAATATACGATGACTCTCGATACTATAAAGAATGGTTAGTGCGGCAGAAGCGGTATCAGTAATTCAATCAGGTCATCGTGTATATGTACACCAGGGGTGTGCCCAGCCTGAGCCTTTGCTTGCGGCGATGACTGCGAGAGCCTCGGAATTGCGCAATGTTGAAGTACTTCACATGGCAATGATGGGAAGTGTTGAATACGTCAAGGCTGGCTTTGGGCAAAGCTTTCGGCACAATGCGCTATTCATTGGTGCCAGTGTGCGGGAGGCGGTACAGCAGCGGCGGGCCGACTATATCCCAGTCTTCCTTGGTGAAATCGAAGGCCTTTTCTTAAGCGGAGCGCTGCCGATTGATGTTGCGCTTATGCAGTGCACTCCGCCTGACCGCAATGGATTTGTAAGCCTCGGGCCGAGTATTGACGTGTCGCTGACTGCCGCCAAGATGGCCAGGCACGTAATCGCGATTGCAAACCCGAGAATGCCGCGCACGCATGGAGATACGTTCCTGCACGTGAGTGAGATCAGTGTGTTGCTTGAAGGAGATTTTCCTCTGGCTGAGCTGGAAGTGCGCCAGGCGAGCCCCGAGCACCAGGCCATTGCGCGGCACGTTGCTGCACTGATTCCGGATGGCGCAACGCTTCAGTTGGGGATTGGCGCGATCCCGGACGCGATTCTCGATCTTTTGACGCATCACAAGGACCTCGGTGTCCACAGTGAGATGGTGTCTGACGGAATTATCCCCTTGCTTGAGAGCGGAGTGGTCAACAACCGATTGAAGAAGATCAACCCGAACAAAGTGGTGGCCGGGTTTGTACTCGGCTCGAGGCGCTTGCTCGATTTCATTGACGACAATCCGATCTTTGAGTTCCGCCAGACGCGGTACACGAATGACCCTTTTCAGATTGCCCGCAATCCCAAGGTATGTGCCGTGAATGCCGCTATCGAAATTGATCTGACGGGTCAGGTTTGTGCCGATTCGATGGGTGAAGTGCCTTTTTCGGGAATCGGGGGGCAGGTGGATTTCATTCGAGGAGCCGCTCGAAGTGAGGGGGGCATGCCCTTTATCTGTTTGCCTTCGACTGCAAAGAACGGGAAGCTGTCTCGAATTGTGAATCAGTTGAAGCCGGGGGCTGGTGTAGTGACCTCACGCGGAGACGTGCACTGGGTGGTGAGCGAATTTGGGGCTGTAAATCTGCACGGCAAAAATCTACGACAAAGAGCAGAGCTGTTGATTTCGATTGCGCACCCGGACTTTCGAGAGTCGCTCGAACGCGAGAGTTTTGCGCTCAGGCAAGGGTAGCGATCAGGTCGAGATCCATATTGCCGCCGCTGACGACGATACCTACACGTTTGATGCCTGCGGGAACTTTGCCTGCCATAGCCGCTGCGATGCAGACTACACCACTGGGCTCAGCTACGATCTTGAGGCGCGTTAGCGAGTAGCGCATGGCGGCGTAGATTTCTTCTTCTGAGACCAGGAGAACGTCTTCGACGAGGTGCTGGATGATCGGGAAAGTGATCTCGCCGGGTTGCGGCGTGCGGAGGCCATCAGCAATCGTTGGGCTGTTGTCAACGCGGACGGGCTTGCCTGCCTTGAGGCTTAGCGCGTAGTCGTTTGCTAGAGCAGGTTCAACGCCGAAGACCCGGATGGCCGGGTTGATTTCTTTGGCGATCAAGGCGCAGCCTGAGAGGAGGCCGCCGCCGCCAAGACAGACGAGGAGCGCATCGAGATTGGGGACCTCTTCGAGGAGTTCGAGGGCGAGGGTGCCCTGGCCGGCGATGGTCCACGGATGGTCGTAGGGCGGGATCAAGGTGGCGCCGCTGTCTGCGGAAATGGTTTTGCCGATGGCCTCACGATTTTCTGTGAGCCGGTCGTAGGTGATGACGTTTGCTCCCATGTCGCGAGTGTTAAAGAGCTTGGTCTTTGGCGCGTCGCTCGGCATGATGATGGTGGCTTTGATGCCGGCGACACGGCTGGCATAGGCGACAGCCTGGGCGTGGTTGCCGCTGGAGAAAGCGACTACGCCACGGGATTTTTCTTCATCAGGAATCTGCTGTATGAAGTTGGTGGCTCCGCGCAGTTTGAAGCTGCCGCTGCGCTGGAAGTTGTCGCACTTCAGGTGGCATTCGAGGCCTGTTGTTTCGTTAAGGCCTCGCGAGGTGAGAACCGGAGTTCTGTGCGTGAAGCCGGTGATGCGTACTGCGGCCGAGCGGACGTCTAGAGCAGTGGGTGCGGGGAGACTCATGCCTAGTATCCGACTCCCTTGTCGACGAGGTTGAGGAGGGGCTCGCCTTTGGTGTAGCGGGCAAAATTGGCGAGGAAGATACGCATTGAGTCTTCCGTCCACGTTTTGGTGTGGTCTGCGGTGTGGGCGCTAACGAGGATGTTTTCAAGGTTGTAGAAAACGTGGTTGTCGGGGAGAGGTTCGACTTCGAAGACGTCGAGGGCGGCACCACGAATCCACTTTTCCTGGAGGGCAACGATGAGCGACTTCTCGTCAATTGCATTGCCGCGGCCTAGGTTGATGATGACGCTGTCGCTCTTCATCGCGCGGAGTTCTTGCTCTGCAACGATGCCTTTGGTATCGGGAGTTGCTGGCATGGCGAGGAGGAGATAGTCGCTGGCAGCCATGAG
>JAPKYY010000011.1 GCA_026394095.1 Acidobacteriota bacterium
TACAGACAATCTCTATGCGCAAACTTGCCATCCTCCTGACATCTCTCCTGCCCCTCGTCGCGCAAATCCACCCTCTCGACGGCCTCACCACCTCCGAATTCTGGGCCGTCTATGAAACCCTCCAGAAATCCGGCCAAGCCGACGCAGACACCACTTTCTCGAGCGTCCTCCTCCATCCCCCATCGAAACAGGCCATCCTCACCAACCAGTCCGTCCCCCGCCAGGCCGACGTCATCCTCCGCAAAGGCAACAAGACGATCGCGGCAACCGTAAACATCACCACCAAAACAGTCGCCTCCAGCCAGGAACTCAAGGACGCCCAGGCCCCCTTCACCGGCAGCGAACTCTTCTCTGCCGACGGCCCCATCAAAAAAGACCCTCGCGTCATCGAAGCCCTCAAAAAGCGCGGCCTCACAGACCTCCGCACCGTCCAGTGCCTCGCCCTCCCCGTCGCCTACCGCAGCACGCCAGAGCAAGCCACCCAGCGCATCGGCTTCGGCGCTTGCTCCAAAACCAACGGAACCCTCCACACCTGGGGCCGCTCCATCGAAGGCCTCACTATCCAGATGGACATGGTGACAAATAAAATCCTCAAAGTAATCGACACAGAAGTCGCCCCTGTCCCCACCGCCGACAACAACTACGAAGAGATCCCCGAAGTCCCCCGCCCGCACACCACACCCATCAGCACCTCGCAACCCATGGGCCCCGGCTACAAAATCGACAAGGGCGAAATCTCCTGGCAGAACTGGCAATTCCGTATGCGGCTAGACCAGCGCGTCGGCGCCGTCCTCAACCTCGTCAAGGTAATCGACAAAGGCAAGCCCCGCTCCGTCATGTATGAAGGCCACGTCAGCGAACTCTTCGTCCCCTACATGGACCCCGCCAACGGCTGGAACAACCGCGCCTTCATCGACGCCGGCCAATTCTACGCGACAAGCCCCTTCATCAAGCCGCTCAAGATCGGCCTCGATTGCCCCGCACATGCCACCTACTTTGACGCCCTCTTCGCCACAGACTCCGGCTCCCCCAAGCTCTACACCAACATGGCCTGCCTCTTCGAGCGCAGCCTCGACACGCCCGCCTGGCGCCACGGCGAAGACGGCCAAATCTACGGCCGCCCCAACCGTCAGCTCATCCTCCGCACCGCCGCAGTAATTGGCAACTACGACTACATCATGGACTGGCGCTTCGACCCCGACGGCACCATCGAAGTAGCAGTAGGAGCAACAGGAGTCATCGAAACCAAGGCCACCGCCCAGAAGCTCCCACCAGACCACAGCCACAACGCAACCGACACCGGCCAATACGTAGCCGAGCATACGGTAGGCGTGAACCACGACCACTACTTCAGCTACCGTCTCGACATGGACGTAGACGGCTCAAGCAATTCCTTCATGCTCCACAAGATGGTCCCGAAAAGAATCGAAAACGACCCAATGCGAAAGTCCATCTGGGTCACCCAGCCCACGATGGCCGCAACAGAAAAAGAAGCCATCCTCGACATAGATCTAGCCAAGCCCTCAATGTGGATGTTCATGAACCCGGCAGCAAAAGGCCCCCTAAGCTACCCCACCGCCTACGAAATCATGCCAGGAGCAACAGCCAAGTCTCTGATGTCCCCAGACGACCCAACCCAACAAATCGGCTCCTTCTCCGAGCACCAGTTCTACGTCACGCCCTACAGCGCAAACGAGCGTTACGCTAGCGGAACCTACGTAACCAGCTCCCCGGCAAAAGACGGTCTAACGGACTGGGTCAAAGCAAACAGGTCAATAGCAAACACCGACATCGTCGGCTGGTACACCCTGGGCTTCCACCACATCACAAGGTCAGAAGACTGGCCAGTAATGCCAGCAATGTGGCACAGCTTCCTAATCCGCCCCTTCCACTTCTTCGACAAGAATCCGGTGCTCGACTTGCCGAAGAGCTTACAGTCCAGACCCTAAGTCTGCCGCGTTGGCTCGATTCAACGAATCCCGTTCAACCCTCATGCCACCAGAGGTACATCCAACACACCCGCCTCACTCGAAGGCATCGGCACAGTCAAACCCTCTTCCTGCAATCCTTCAATGTGAAATGCAACAGCCGATCGAATCTCAGCCTCCACAGCCTCTCGAGTTTCTCCCACGGCAATCACCCCAGGAAGATCAGGCACATAAGCCCCCCAGGAGGTCTCCCCTTTTTCGTAAATAACGGTATATCTCATCAAGCTTGCTCCCTCGGACTTTTACCTAAGTTCTTCTTCAACCCTGCATCGCGAAGAATCTTGTTCAGCGTTCCTGCAGGAACGTCTTCGCCTGTCTGTCCAGCCACAGTAATGACATACATGGAACCAGCATTCTTGAACTGGCGGTGGCTCCCGCGTTGCCGCTGGAGAACCCATCCATGATCAGCCAACAACTCGATTAGATCACGTACTTTCACAAAATACCTCGCTAGGACAAATGGCCGCCTACCGCTTCATAAACTTCATCACCTTCTCCAAATCTTCCTGATCCATCGCCTCTTGCGCCTTCTCCAAATCCGCCATCGTAATTTTCTTGCCGCGCTTGCTGGACTTGATAATTGGAAACTCCACCCGCTTGACGAC
>JAPKYY010000190.1 GCA_026394095.1 Acidobacteriota bacterium
CTCAAGGCAGCTCGAATACATGGCCTACTTCTATCTGGTGGATGGCAAGCCCGCCAGAGACAGCCACTGGGATTCGCTCAACCACCTTGTAGATCTCGGCTTCAAGGTAAACCCACTACGACGCCTCTGCGCGAATGTCGAAGAACTGATCGCCTTCTGCAACGAGTTCGACGCGCAGCGAGAAAGCCTGCCCTACGAAATCGATGGTGTGGTCGCCAAGATAGATTCGATTCCACAGCAGCAAAAGCTGGGCTACACCTCCAAGGCTCCGCGCTGGGCCATCGCCTTCAAGTACGCAGCAAGAGAGGCTGAGACAGTGGTCGAAGACATCCTCGTGCAAGTCGGCAGAACCGGCGCCCTTACCCCTGTCGCAGTATTGCGGGACGTAAAAGTCGGTGGAGTAACGGTTTCACGTGCAACACTTCACAACGAAGACGAGATCGCACGGCTCGGCTTGCAGATCGGCGACACCGTGCGAGTAGAGCGATCCGGCGACGTCATTCCCAAAGTCGTAAGCGTAGTAGCCAAGGCGTCCGTTGGAAAGCCCTTCCTGATGCCACTCGATTGCCCTGTCTGCGGCAGCAAGCTCGTCAAGCTCGAAGGCGAAGTAGCCGTTCGCTGCCTCAACGTCAACTGTGCCGCACGCCTCCAGCAAAGCATTGAACACTTTGCCTCCCGCAGCGTGATGGACATCGACGGCATGGGCGAAGCACTGGTAATGCAACTGGTCGCACAAAAACTGGTGCAGAACGTCGCAGATCTCTATGACCTGAAGCAGGAGCAACTCGAAGCCCTCGAGCGCATGGGCAAAAAGAGCGCCGAGAAGATCATTCAGAATATCGACGGTTCACGCAAACGCCCTCTGGCGCGCCTCATCAGCGGCCTCGGCATCAGCTTCGTCGGGCAGCGCACCGCCCAAATCCTCGCCGACACCTTCGGCGATCTCGACAAAATCGCAAACCTTCCTCAAGAGCAGTTGCAGGCAGCCGAAGAAGTAGGCCCCAAGGTAGCGGCCGCGATCCGTCTCTACTTCAGCGACGAAAAGAATCTTGCGCTGCTCGAGCGTCTGCGCTCTGCCGGGCTAACCTTCACGCAAGAAATCAAAGGCAAGGTAGTAGGCCCGCTTGCAGGACTCACCTTCGTCCTCACAGGCACCTTCCCGACACTCAAGCGCGAAGAAGCCAAGGCCATGCTTGAAGCGGCCGGCGCCAAAGTTTCCGGAAGCGTTTCAAAGAAAACCACGGCAGTCGTAGCCGGTGAAGAAGCCGGCTCAAAGCTCGACAAGGCTAAAGAGCTGGGCATCGAAATCATCGACGAAGCCGAAATGTTAAACAGACTGGGGAACCCCTAACGCATGAAAGCGTTTTTTGCCAAGATCGTTGCTCTGGGGCCGATCGGAGTTTTTTTCCTTGCACTACTCGATTCAACTGGAATTCCACTGCCAGGTGGAGTCGATACTCTTTTGGTGGTCGTAGCCAATCAAGCCCCAACCACCGGCTATCTCTGCGCCGCACTTGCCACCGCTGGCTCGCTAATCGGCTCGATGATCTTGTTCACCATCGCACGCCGTGGCGGTCAGAAATATCTCGACCAGGTAGCCAGCGGCCCCCGCGGAATGAAGTTTCGCGAATGGTTCTCGCGCTACGGCCTGGTCACAGTTTTTGTGCCATGCATCTCGGTGATACCGATGCCGCTCAAAGCCTTTGTCGCCTGCGCTGGAGTACTCGGCATCAGGCCAATGCACTTCGCCATCACTATCCTTCTGGCCCGCATCCCACGCTATTTCTTTCTTGCCTGGCTAGGCCAGCAGATGGGCGAGAACGCCCTCGGCTGGATCAAGGCCCACACGCTGCACTTCGCGCTGGGTCTGGCAACGATGGGCCTGATCCTCTTCGTTCTCGCGCGCTTCGCCAACCAGCCGCGAGAAACCGCTAACGCGACAAACTGAAGCGCACCTCAATCGGAGCTTCCACCTCCACCGCCTGCCCATTCAGCAGCGTCGGGCTGTATATCCATTGGCTCACCGCGTCAAACGCCGCCTTCACCAGCAGCGGATGTCCACTGAGCACTCGTAGCTGCCCGATCCTGCCCTCACGAGTAATGATGCCGTGCAGCGTCACCACTCCTTCAATCCTTGCGCGACGCGCAAGCTCGGGATACACCGGCTGCGGGCGTTGCAGGATCTTCGAAGCCAGCACGCTGCCGCCGATCTGTAGCCTCGCGATTGGCTCGGGCTTCACAACCTCTCGAACGACAGGCTTCGGTGGCGGCGCCACCTTCGGCACATCGAGCGCTCCAACAATTCCCTCGGGGATTCCCGTATGCGAAGTTTGACCGACAGGCAAATCGGCGAAATCGGCAGCCATGGACGTAGATGCGGTCATGGCACTTCGCTGAACAGTTGGGGGAGTGTAGGTGAAGGTTTTCCTTGCAGCTGGTGCCATACTCCGCTCGATACTGGATGAAATCACACGAATCGCCTCACGGAATCGAGGAGCCGGTGCCGGGATGTGTATATCCGGCAACTCGGGCTGAGCCACCGGCAAGTACAAGCCGAGTGCCAAAAACCCACTCACCACTCCACATTGCAACAAAAGCGAACTCGAAAAACTCAGGGCTCCCCGGCCGCTACTCTGATCTACCATCGCTGTCTCGAACATGGCTCATTGCCTCCTGTCCGATCAGACACCTGCGACCGATCGCCAGTTCCCAGTTTGGTGTGGCAATTCTTTGGCACAAGGATTGCAAAAGAATCCATCAGGAGACACTCACTCAACATGAATACAGCTTTTCGCAGTGCCAATGTGGACATCGACCTGAGCCGTTTTGACCGGAAGGTTCAAACTGGAACAAAACTCAAGAAACAAGCCGCCGAAATTTCTGACGGCAAATATGAAGTTCGCATCGAAGATGTAGAACTCTACAAATCGCCCACCAGCGGCAATCCGGTATTGAAGTATACATTGCGTGTGATTGGCCCGACAAACGCAAATCAGCTCCTGTGGAAGCGCCGCGGAATCACAGAAAAGACCCGCGAATATGTCCTCGACGAATTGAAGATTTGTGGGCTCGAACTCGAGCGATTCTCAGACCTGAAGAATCACCTGCACGAACTGATCGGCGTTGAGCTGGAAGTCACGCGCAAGACTCGCGGCGAGGACGTCAACATCTTCTTCAACGACCTGCTCGACTCCTCCTCCAAAGGCAAAGAGGAAGAAGACGACGATCTCCCCTTCTAGTAGCCCAGAACTTTACCACCGCGGCGGCCATCGCTCCAGCCCAGACGCCAGCCTGATTTCTCCTCAATCATGACGGCGTGTACGTCCCCCTGGCTGCGGTAGCGTGTGCTGAGAATCTGTCCATAAGACTTCAACTTCTCAGCCACCTCATAGGCGATGGCACCGGGCTCAGCCTCAATGCGATCCGGAAGATACTGATGGTGCACACGGGGATACTCAATCGCATCCCGCAAGCTCATCTTGAAGTCGATCACGTTGGTGATCACCTCCACCAGGGTATTGGGGATCGTAGACCCGCCCGGGCTTCCCAGGGCAAACCACGCTTTCTTGTCTTTGGTCAAAACAACAGTCGGAGACATCGTGCTCGGCGGACGATTCCCTGCCGGCAACACCTTCTTGCCCGAATTGGAAAAAGCCCCATAGATGTTGCCCATCAACACACCCGTGCCCTTCACCACTACCTGGCTGCCATAAAAGCCACTGAGTGTATAGGTATTCGTGATGATGTTGCCTTCGGAATCTACGATGCTGAAGTGCGTCGTATCGTTGCTCTCGCCGATCAATGCTTCAATATCCCTGGGCAATTCACCAAGATCCTTCGACAACGTGGCTTTGTCGGGCGAAATGGATGAGGCAATCTCCTTGGCATACTCTTTGCTCGTGAGCTTGGCTACCGGC
>JAPKYY010000327.1 GCA_026394095.1 Acidobacteriota bacterium
AACGAGGTGAAGTTCAACTACTCGCAAGACCTGGATGCGAATGCGCTGCAGGACTGGTTTGAACGGATGACCGAGACCGTGAACCTGTTCTTTGATCTGGAACGAACGGCGAAGTTTGAACGGCTGGGTGTGGACCGGGCATTGTTGCATCTTGAGGCGGCCTGGGACAAGAAGCGTTTGGTGAGCTATGAGGTTTACTACCCTCTGCTGAACCGGATCATCAAGAACGATAGTTACCTCAATATGGCTCGGGACCGGGCGGCCCGGATGAAGGCGATGTTTGAGGAGTCAAGGAAGAAATTGGAATGAAGTTCAACCGCGTTGTTTGGATTGTTCTGGATAGTGTCGGGATTGGAGCGATGCCGGATTGGGCTTCTTATGGGGACCCGGAAGGTAGCGACACGCTGGGAAATATTGCGCGGCAACGGCCGCTAAGCCTGCCGAATCTTTGCCGGCTGGGGCTGGGAAATATTCGGGACTTTGCCGGGTTGCCTGCGGCGGAGAAGCCGCTGGCGAGTTTTGGCCGCTGTGCGCTGAAGAGTCCGGGTAAGGATACGACAACAGGGCATTGGGAAATGGTTGGCATCCTGCTTGAGAAGCCCTTCCCTTTGTTTGGGGATGGCTTTCCCGCTGATTTCATGGCCCGGTTTGAGGCCGAGATTGGTCGGGGGACGCTAGGGAATGTAGCAGCTAGCGGCACCGAGATTATTGCCCAGTTGGGTGATGAGCATGTGCGGAGCGGCGACCCGATTGTTTATACGAGCGCCGATAGTGTCTTTCAGATTGCGGCACATGAGGATGTGATTTCGCTGTTTGAGTTGTACCGGATGTGTGAGCTGGCCCGGAAGATGTTGAGTGGCCCGCTTGAGGTGGGCCGGGTGATTGCGCGGCCGTTTACGGGGTCGAGCGGAAACTATACGCGGACTGCGAATCGCAAGGACTATGCAGTGCCTCCGCCCAAGATGTTGCTCGATGCTTTGGACCTTGCCAATGTACCGGTGCATAGCGTCGGGAAGATTTTCGACATCTTTCTGGGACGGGGAATCCGGACCTACGACAAGACCAAGAATAACGCCGAGGGGTTGGCAAAGACGATTGCTGCGCTGGGAGAAGTGGAGCGCGGGCTGATCTTTACCAACCTGGTCGATTTTGATTCGCTCTACGGGCATCGCAATAATGTTGAGGGCTACGCGAAGGCACTCGAAGAGGCCGATGCGGCGCTACCGGCGTTGATGGCATCCTTGAAGGCCGATGACCTGCTGATTTTGACTGCGGATCACGGGTGTGACCCGACGACAGCGTCGACAGACCATAGCCGGGAGTATGTGCCGCTGCTTGCTTACTCGCCAGGTATTGCCGAGGGTAAGCCGCTTGGAACCCGGGAGAGTCTGGCGGATCTGGGCCAGACGGTGGCAGATAACTTTGGCGTATCGATTGCCGCTGGCACTTCGCTGCTTCCAGCCCTGGCTTAATCCTCGCGGAAGACTCCGCTTCAACCCATTCCAATGTGAAAGACATAGAACAGCCTTGATTTAGGTTGCGCTATGGAACGCTCTCAACTTGCCATCCTATCCCTGTGCGCGATGCTTGCACCGGATACGCAATCCGAGTTTGGCTCGATCGCGGTTCGGGCGTAGATGGACACGACCGGGACTACGCAATTTCAGGCTGGGAGAGCGTGGCTGGCATCGGCAAGACTTGGCGGAGTCTGTTGGGGTGGCGCGTTCTGGCTGCGAGAGTTGTCGAGAAAAATTCATTTAACTTTTCATTAAGACTTTCCCTGCCCACGCCGAAAAGTCACAAATACGCATTA
>JAPKYY010000606.1 GCA_026394095.1 Acidobacteriota bacterium
GGGAACCGGTCCAGCCTGATTCCATCTTTCGGATTGCCTCAGTCTCGAAACCGCTCACCAGCATCGGTCTGATGAAGCTTCGCCAGGACGGCAAGTTAACCCTCGACGATCGCATCTTCGTGCAGCAATTGAGCACCGTTCAACCACCACCTGGCCTCACCCGGCAGGCCTCTTACGATCAGCTCACCCTCAGGCAAATCTTGCAGCACACAGCGGGTCTCCCCAGTACCGACTCGAACGATCCTATGTTCAGTCCCAGGTTCCTGCCCGCATCGCAGGCCTTCGGGGCTACAGGCGTCCCTACCGCAGAACAGTTTCTGCGCTGGCAAATCACACGCCCTTTAATCAATCCGCCCGGGCAGGTGCACAGCTACTCCAACGTCAGTCTGTTCACAGCAGGTAGAGTTCTGGAAGCGGCCAGCGGCAAGAAGTATGAAAATTTCATGCGTGAAGATATTTTTGCCCCGCTCGGCATCACGAAGACCAGGCTGGGACGCACCCGCCTGGTCGACAGGTTCCCTGGCGAGGTGCGCTATCACATGCCCACCGGAACCGCCCAGGTAACAAGCGTCTATGGCGATGGCCAGGTTGATTTTCCTTACGGAGGCTTTGCCCTGGAACTCATTGAGGGGGCTGGTGCCTGGACTTCAACTGCCGTTGATCTCGCTCGCATCTTTTCAAGACTGAGTCCCACAACCCCAGGTGCCCTTCTGAATGCGGATTCTCTCGCAGAGATCGCCAAAAGGCCTCCAGCTCCGCTTCCTCAGACCGGCACCAACTACTACGGGCTTGGCTTTAACATCTTTATGCCCGCCAGCGGCCTGCCAAACTACTTTCACTCCGGCAGTTTGCCCGGCACCAGAACCTACTTCGCTCGATTTAGTGCTTCCGACATCACTTATGTGGTTCTCTTCAATATGCGCCCCACCCTGGATGATGAATTCCTCTCAGAAGTGGACAGAAGGCTCGGCGCGGGTGCGACTATGGCCCGAACATGGCCCACCCATGATCTCTGGGGTGCCTTTCTCGCAGGAGAACGTCCCCGGTTCTCTGCCTCAGGTCTGGTGAGCGCGGCAAGTTTTCGTGGAGGAGCGATTGCTCCGGGACAAATCGTTACACTCTTTGGAGACAAAATCGGCGGTTCTGCACTGGTTACCGCTCAATTAGCCAACAATCGGCTCACCACTCTTCTCGATGGCACCCGCGTGCTTTTTGACGGCACGCCTGCTGCAATGGTTTACACTTCCGGATCCCAGATCAGTGCCATAGTCCCCTACAACGTTGCGGGTAAGACACAGGTGCGGGTCACCGTTGAGCGTCTTGGCGTTGAGAGCGAGGCCGTCTCGGTGCCCGTCGCCGCAAGTGCTCCCGCTTTGTTCACGGCCAACAGCTCCGGTACTGGGCCAGTTGCTGCCATAACTTATCCCGATGCTCGAATAGCTGTACTTTATGGCACTGGGGAAGGTATTTCCGATCCTACCCCTCTCGATGGTGCCCTTGCTGTTAGTTCACCGCTACCATCCCCCCGCTTGCCTGTGAAGGTGTTCGTCGGTGGTCGTGAAGTCAAGGTGCTCTACGCGGGCGCTGCACCCGGCCTAACCGCGGGCTTGTTTCAGATCAACATCGAAGTGCCCGAAGAATTGGCAAGCCAGCAAAATCTACCGGTTGAATTAGAAGTGGGCGGAAACAAGAGTCTGAGCGGAGTAACTTTGAGCCTACGCCCCTGATCACTTCATCTTGGTGTGCTTGTTGGATTCAGAGTGTTGCGGTTCCGCCGCTTAAGGCTCAAACTCAATCAGCCAGTCGCTATCGCTGCCCATAAAGAAGCGTGCTGTCTTCCCGGCCAGCTTGTCGGTTTCACCTTCGCCGATCCCCATCACCATCGGATACCAACCGCCACCACTCATCAATAGCACCGGCTGCTGCCACATCTCCGGCCTCGACAAGTCCGAACTGTAGCTGAGATAGATCCCCGCCTGCGGCCAGTCTGTCGAGCAGCACGTATAGTTCATCACCATCACGTACTTCTTCAGATAAGTGTTCCAGTGAATACTGGGGCCCCAGAGCGAATCAGCCGATTCAGATGCCCAACTCGACGAAGCCCTAAAAATAGGAGACTCGCGTCCGCCGAGGCCGGGCTCTTCCCAACGGCCATCAAAGTACTTAAACACCATGCCGGCCGGATCGTCCAGATCTTCCATCCTCAGCCGCGCCGTTGCAACTCCCTGTGCAGTCACATCTCCCGAGTAGTTGCTGTACAAAAAATAAATGAACTCACCCGACTGATCCGCAATCGCGCTGAAGTCCCCATTGCCACCACCAAAATAGCGATTCTTCGTTTCGCAATTCATCTCTCCAGCAGCACTCAAAATGATCCCGAGATCATGGAAGGTAATCCCGTTGTCGTCCGAACGCAGAGCTCCGATCTCAGGCGCCGAAACCGGATTGTCCTCGCAATGCAAAAACACCTCGTGGTGATACCAGGCGTACAAGGTTCCGTCAGCCTTGCGGTGCGTCGCCTCTATCCACAGGGGCACATTCTCATAACTGTAGAGCCGAACCGCCCGCGTCCGGCCTAAATCTTCTATGCTCGTTCCCTCACTCCGGATCGGCAACCCATCAGAGTTGAACACAACCAGCGTTCCATCTGCCCAATGTGAAGGACTGTTGGAATCCACCACCCCAGGCATCTTCAAAGACGTTGCAGGCACTAATTTCGCGATCTGACCAGGCAATGCCGGGGCAAAACCAAATAAGATAAAGAAGACAATCGCCCATTCTTAATATTTGTACATCACTTGCTAGAGTCGCAAATCCGCATCATAGTTACAGGAACTCGAAAACAGACATGAAAGCCCTTCTCCTCTCCGAATACAAAAAGCTCTCCCTCACCGACATGCCGCTGCCCACCATCGGGCCCGAGGATGTCCTGATCAAAGTGAAAGCCTGCGGCATCTGCGGCAGCGACATTCACGGCTATGACGGCAGCACCGGCCGCCGCATTCCGCCACTTGTGATGGGCCACGAAGCATCGGGTGAGATCACCGAGATCGGCTCCGCCGTCAAGGGTTGGGGCATCGGAGACCGGGTTACCTTCGACTCCACCGTAAGCTGCGGCCGTTGCTACTTCTGCCAGCGCGGCGAAATCAACCTCTGCGAGAACCGCCAGGTACTCGGCGTAAGCTGCAACGAATTCCGCCGCCATGGTGCCTTCGCCGAATACGTCGCCGTCCCGCAAAACATTCTTTACTCGCTCCCCAAAGACTTCCCCTTCCACTACGCCGCGATGATCGAGGCCGTCTCGATCGCCGTACACGCCGTCAATCTCACGCCAATGCAACTTGGCTCTTCTGCACTCGTAGTTGGCTCCGGCATGATCGGCCTGCTCGTGGTGCAGACTCTGCGCCTCGCGGGATGCGGCCAGATCATCGCTGTTGATCTCGAAGATTCCAAACTCGATCTTGCCAAGCAACTCGGTGCCGACGTGGGCCTCAACCCCAAGAACGTCGATGTCGTAAAGGCTGTACAGGATCTCACCGGTGGCCGTGGTGCCGATGTCGCAATCGAAGTTGTTGGCGCGGGCAAGCCAATTGAGACCGCCATCATGGGCGTCAAAAAGGGCGGCATGGTCACCCTGGTCGGCAACATCACGCCCAAGGTCGAGATCCCGCTCCAGGTTGTTGTCAGCCGTCAGATCCGCCTGCAGGGCTCTGCCGCCAGCTCTGGCGAATTCCCGCAGTGCATCGATCTGCTCAACCGTGGCGCAATCAAGGTAGACCCGATCATCTCCGCACTCGCCCCTCTCGA
>JAPKYY010000911.1 GCA_026394095.1 Acidobacteriota bacterium
CTGGTAAAGCGCTCGGGATATAAAGGAATCGCTTCCTGAATTGTGTGCCTGGCATGAAGGCCGCGATTGGCAATAGCTTCATACCGGCTCACCGAAGTGGCCACGCCGCCTACCAGCCCTACCTGAGGGTGATCGTCATTCTTCGGCATCCACCAAATCACAGGCCCGTTGTAAGAGGCACTGGCTGGTGCAGAACCCTGCACCGAAGAAATAGACACTGCTGCCCAATTCATCACCATCGACGAGAAGTGTGAAAAGAAGCCCCCATTGGAATGCCCGAAGGCAAGCAGGGGAAGGGAAGCCGATATAAGTCCCTGGCTTCGCATCGCCCCGATAATCCCGTTCAGTCGAACGATATCAGGGTTCGCTGTCCCGGTAATCGTTGTGTTCCATTGTCCCGTCTCCCGGTTCAGGCAATCAAAGGAAGCCACCCCAAATCCCGCCGCCACCAGATCCCGGTGAAATGCAAGAAACTCTGAACCCGTGAATAGCCCGGCGCCTGTGCCGCCAGTTCCATGAAAATCGAAAACGAGTCCGATCGCATCTGGCGGAATGTAGTAAGAAACCGGCACCCCACCGAGCGTCGCCGTTTTTACCGTCCATGCCGGAACCGTTCGATAATTGGCCTTAAGCGTCACATCCGCATTCGGAACTATCATGCTCGTATAAATGGCAAGTGGATCGAGCAGGTATTCCGTATCACCACTCCACCCGGCAAACACTCTGGTAGCAGTATTCTGCTGCGCCCAGATGTGGGCTTTCCCTCCAACCTTTGGATTCTTACTCAGATATCCCTGATCTACAGTGATCCTCGGCTGCTGGGCCTCCAGAAAGAGGCAGAAAAAAGTGGCAATGAATGTGTAGCGAAAAAGTTCCATACTCATCTGTAATGGCGAAGCCCAGTCGCTTTCCCCATCACAAATCTTCAAAAAAGAAACCCCCTACTGACGCCACCGCTTTTCCACCCCGTTGATAAAGGATTTCAGCACTGCCAGTGCTGCTTCCGGGTTATCTCCCAGCTGTGAATGTGCCGCCCCCGGAATCACCTCGAGCTTTGATCCAGGGATCAGCTTCTGATATCGGGCTGCCGTCTCTGGCCGGGCCTCATCAAACTGACCCACCACCAATAGAACTGGCAACCGCAACTCACCCAGCCTCGGCGTCACGTCAAAGCTCTTCAGACTCCCGGTTGCATGAAATTCAGATGGCCCCCACATCTGCTCATAGATCAACTTGTTGCCAACAGATTCTGCGCATTCAGGATTCGGCCCGCCCCTTGGCTTGCGCCGGACAAATCGTCGAGTGTACTCAAGCTCGGCAACCCGGTACTCAGGGTCAGATGTAGTGCCGGCTGTCTCATGTTTGCGAAGGGTCTTCTGCACCTCAACCGGCAATTGCTTCTTCAACTCCTCGGCGTCGCGTATCCAGTCTGGGGTGCTCAGTAGAGCGCTCGACAAAATGAGCGACTCAATCCCCTTGCTGCCCTTGCTCAAAACATACAAAATGTTCCACCGTCCATAAACTCCGGTCTGCTGGCCGTCCGCTTCGGCCACTACCCAACTGGTCGTAAACCACAATCGGCCTATCCCCACCCAAGGGGGCCAGCGCCGAAAACCCGCAGGAAGTCCCGCCCGGGCCTCCATGCAGAACCAGCAACGGGATTCCCGATCCCGTCCCTCGAATCTGATACCAAACCGGCCCTCCCGGCACATTCAGAAAGCCTTCACGATTCTGCCCAAAACAGCAGAGTGCCAGCAGCAACAAAACTATCGATCGAATCATTTCTATCTCAACTCCGGAATTTGAGAATACGCCATTCCAGCGAACCACACCTTATTTGCGAACGGGAGTGGAGTAAATCAGACGGCCGCCCAGATACGTCGCCTCTACTTGGATCTCCTTAATCTGGTCTGTAGGGCAACGCAGGATGTCGCGATCGATCACAATGAAATCGGCCAGCTTGCCCGCCTCAAGCGAGCCCTTTTGCTTTTCTTCAAAGCTGAGGTAGGCGTTGTTGATGGTGTAGAGGCGGAGGGCTTGAGTGCGGGTGATGGATTCTGAGGGGTGGAGGATTTGGTCAGTCCAGCGGGGTTTGCGGGTGATCGCGACCCACATGCCCCAGAAGGGATTGTAGGGGTTGGTGGCGCGCATGCCGCCGATCTTTTGCATGTGGTCGCTGCCGCCGCCGATGATGATGTTGTTTTTGAAGAGGGTGGCGTAGGGCTGGAAGAATCGGAGTCTGGGGAGGCCGAAGTGTTTGATCAGGGTTGCGCCATCGAGTTCGAGCCAGGCGGGTTGCATGTCGGCGACGATGCCGATTTGGGCCATCTTTTCGATGCCTTCCGGTGTCATGAAGTTGGCATGAGTGAGGCAGGGGCGGCCGGCTCTTACGGGGAATTCCTTGTTGACTTCTTCATAGGCGGCAATCAGGGACTGGACAGCGCCGTCGCCCACCGCGTGGGCAGTGAACTGGAGGTCACGCTTGAGGCTTGCCCGGGCGAGATCTGTAAGCCGTTGCTGGTTGATGTAGCGCATGCCGCGGTAGTTTGGGTCGGTTATGGAGTAGATCTCGCTGGTACCCCAGGGTTCGCGCATGAGTGCGGAGCCGGTGAGCATGCCGCCGTCGAGGAAGACTTTGAGGCCGCGTAGCCAGAGCATGTTGTCGTAAGTGTGCAGAGGGTCTTTGGAGGCGGCCTCGATTTCGGCCTCGATGGCGGGCCAGTCGCCGTTGGGGTTGGTGATGTGATAGTCGAGGAAGATTCTGGTTGTGAGTTCGTTACGCTGGCGCAGCTGGCGATAGATGTCGATGTGCCTGGGGGTGGCGGCGCGTTCGGTAAAGCTGGTGATGCCAATGGAGTTGTAGTCGGCCATGAGGAG
>JAPKYY010000661.1 GCA_026394095.1 Acidobacteriota bacterium
GGCAGGATTGTGTTTCGGATTGAAGACCCGAAGGGCGGACGTGAAGGGTACACGGTGGATCTGGAGTGGCGTGGCGGGAGCGGCGGGCAATGGAATAGTCAGGACAATCGCGGGTGGAATGGGCCGAGCTATGGCAATGGAGGTGGTGTGTTTGGAAACGACAATAATCGCGACTCAAGATACTACGAGCAGAACGGAAGATGGAACTCGGCGGGGACGGCGCAGGCGAGCCAGATCTGCCAGTCTGCAGTGCGGGAACGCATTCAACGCGATGGGTTCCGGAATATCACTTTTCAAAATCTGAGGGCGGACAATAACGCTGGCCGCAACGACACTTTGACAGGAGTTGCGAAGGCAGGCCGGGGCATGGGACGGAATGCGAAGTATCAGTTTTCCTGCTCGGTGAATCTGGCCAATGGGCAGGTGAGATCGGTTGAAGTGAATCGCCGCTAGGGGCGGGATGTTTTGATGCGGTAGACACTGCCGCCGGCGGTGATGTAGAGAGTGGTGGCTTCGGTGCCTCGGCCGAAGCCGACGTTGGTGGGACGCTCCGGGGTTGGCAGGTAGGCGAGTTCGGCGCCGTCTGGTGAGTAGACGATGATACCGAAACGCTTCTCATCGCGTACTGCCACAAAGAGGTTGCCTTTGGAGTCGCAGACGAGGCCGTCTGGGCCGTCTTCGGGGGCGTAGTTGACGAGACGCTTTCTGTACGTGGCAGTGCCGTCGGAGTGGAGATCGTAGGCAGAGAGTTCCATGCGGCCCTTACGGGCGGGTGTGCCTTTGGGCATGCGGTCGAAGCCGAGGTGGCCGTCGTCGTTGGTTACAACGTAGAGGGTCTTTTGGTCTGGTGAGATGGCTACGCCGTTGGGTTTGTTTGCGTCGGTGACGATGCGCTGGAGTTTGCCGTCGGGGTCGAGACGGTAGACGGCCATCACGGGCTGGTCGATCGGTTCGTGGCCTAGATACCGAGGATCGCTGAAGTAGATGCGGCCTTTGGCGTCGATGGCGATGTCGTTGGGGGAGTTGAAGGGCTTGCCTTCGAAGAGGCCGGCGAGGATTACGCTCTTGCCTGTGCTGAGGTCTGTGCGAGTGATGCGGCGACCACCGTAGTCAGCACCCTCGGCTACTACGAGACGGCCCTGGGCGTCGAACTTGAGGCCGTTGGACATGCCGCTTGGGGAACGATAGACGACGGTCTTGTTGGTCTTGGGATCAAAGCGAAGGATATGGCCGGCTTGCATGCCGGTTTCGGTTGTGAAGGTGATGTCGCTGAAGAAGACCGTGCCATCGGGAGCTACGGCGACACCTTCGGTGAGATGGCCGCCTTCGTAGATCTTTTCGAGCTTTGCACCGGGGGCGAAGATCTGCGCTGTCAGTTGCGTGGCGGCGATTAAGATGAGCAGAATCATTTGAGTGGGATATTATCACTCTCTATGAAAGCTTGGCGGTTCTACGGATTTGGTGACCTGAGGCTGGATGAGGTTGAGATGCCTGAGTTGAAGGCACGGCATGTGCTGGTGCAGGTGCTGGTGGTGCAGCCTAGTGTGACGGAGGCACAGCTGGCGGCCGGGGTGAGGACGCTAGCTTTTGAGAAGATCAAGAAACGGCTTGAGACGGAAGCGCCGGTGCAGTTGTTTGGGCATGAGTTTTGTGTGCGGATTGTTGAGGTGGGGGCTGGGGTTACTCGCTTCAAGGTTGGGGATCGTGTTGCGGCTCGGGCCAAATTGCCTTGTGAGAGTTGTCCGCTTTGTTTGAGTGGGCGGGGGCATTTGTGCCGGAAGGGGCCGATTATCGGGTTTCAGTTGCCGGGGTGTTTTTGTGAGTATGCGGTGTTGCCGGAGATTGCTTTGACGCTGGTGGATGAGCGGATCTCCGATAGCGAGGCGGCTTGCTTGCAGAGCTTGAGTGATAGCGTGGCTTCGGTGGAGACGGCTGATATTCAGATTGGGAATTCGGTGGCGATTCTGGGACAGGGCAGCATGGGGCTGGAGTGTATGCAGATTGCTCGGGTGAGTGGGGCAGGCAGGATTATCACGGTGGATGTTCGTGATGAGGCTTGTGCGATGTCGAAGGAGCTTGGGGCGGATTATGCTCTCAATGCTAATAGTGTCGATCCCGTTGAGGCGATTCTTGAGCTGACCGATGGGAACGGGGCGGATATTGTTTTTGAGTGTGCGGGAGGGAGCCCGACGCAGGGGCTGGCCGGAGTGAGGAGTGTGGTGCAGGCGATGCATGCGGTGAGGTCTGGAGGGAAGATTATTGGCGTGTCGTGGTTTGGTTCGCCGTTTGAGGTGGATGTGGATTTGATGCGGGAGCGGAGCTTGCGGTATCTGTTTCCGGACATCAGTACGCTCGAGCATTTGCAGCATACGGTGAATCTGGTGGCGGCGGGAAGGGTGAGGATGAAGCCTACGATTACTCATGTGCTCGAAGGGATTGAGCGTGTGCCAGAGGCTTTTGAGATTACTGCGAATAAGGGCAAGTACAAGGCGATTAATCCAGCACAGGTTAGGATGGCGGTATGAAGATGCGTGAGAGGTTGATGAAATTTGGGACGGGGCCGGTGTCGGATGCTCTGGATAAGGGCGGGGCGATGGGGCATGAGGTGCGGCCGTGGTCTGCCAGTGCGAAGATGGCGGGGCCGGCGTTTACGGTGCAGGTGCATACGGCGGATATTCTGATGGTGTCGAAGGCGCTGGCGGAGTGCCCTGCGGGGCACGTGCTGGTGATTGATGGGCATGGGGAGAAGAACACGGCGCTTTGGGGTGGGTTGACTACTCTTTCGGCGTGGAAGAAGGGGCTGGCGGGAGTGGTGGTGGAGGGGGCGATTCGGGATCTGGCGGATATTCGAGTTAGTAAGTTGCCGGTGTTTGCGAGAGCGGTGGTACCGAATGCGGGTGGGGGGCAGTATGTGGGTAAGTTGCAGGTTCCGGTGGCTTGTGGCGGGGTGGTGGTGCAGCCGGGGGACTGGGTGGTAGGGGATGAGGATGGGGTTGTGGTGATCCCTGTGGCGCAGCTGGAAGAAGTTGTCGAGAAGGCTGGGCGGATTGTCGCGGCGGAGAAGCGGATTGCGAAGGCGATTCGAGCGGGTGTCGAGATTGCTACGTTGGACGCGTTGGCTGAGCGCGACTTCGCTCTGGCGTGGCCTGAGAAGGAACCCGGCGAGATCGGAGCGCTGTGGAACCGAGCTTGCAACAAGGTCTATCCGGAGACCCGAAACGGAACTCTCATGAACGCCCTAGAGCGGATGGATGCTTCATTCACGACCCGTTGCGAGATTCTCAGTCAGGTCATCCAGGATTTCCTTTCCGAAGGAAAGAAGTAATGTTCGGCGAAAGAGACGGTGACGACGATTGC
>JAPKYY010000251.1 GCA_026394095.1 Acidobacteriota bacterium
GTGAATTCCTTGGCAACGCCAGTGAACTCAATTTCGGTACCAACATCAGCCTTGCCACGCAGCGGCTTTTCGAGCACCAGGGTAACTTCGGGCTGATCGGCACTTTCCACTGCAACCACAATTTCCTTCGGGTTCGTTTCCGGCTTCGTGCTTACCAGTTTGCCCTTGAAGGTCGGCAATTCTGCGTCCTTCAAGTTGCCCCAGTAGGTGTCGCCATCGGCAGCGAGCAGTGCCTTCTTGATGCCCATGTACTGAAACAGCATCGGGTTCTTGCTCTTGAACTCTTCTTCGTTCTTAGCCATCTTGGCTTCCTTGGATTCGATCTCGAATCCAGCAGGAGGCATTACGGATGCCTTGGCCTTTTCGATGATCTCCGCCATTTCTTTCTTGTCGTCGCCAGCATAGCTGGTAAAGACTCGACCGAAATAACCGGCCATCTGAGACTTGGCAGTTGGGTTCAATGCACCTGGTCCGTCAAGGTGGCCTGCGCGGGCAAAGTGCCACATCGCTTCAGCCTGCCGCTTCGGATCCTTCTGCATCACGATTACAGTGCCAAGGAATGAACTGATTTCTGCTGTGCCAGGGCTGAGTTCCAGCGCCTTGGCGAAAAACTTCTCTGCTTCCTTGAAGTTCTTCTTCTGCCACTCTACCCAGCCCAGGGTCTTGATCGCTTGCGTCTCGATATCATTGCGCTGCTGCTTCCACTGGGCATCGGTCGTGCCAGCCGGCTTCTTTGCCGGATCATACGTTGCGTCAAGCGCACCGATCAATCCATTGGCTGCCTTAATACCGGTGTCAAACCCGGCGGCATCGTTCTTGTTCATCGTAACGGTGAGCAAGGTCAGAAAATAGAGAGCCTGAAAGCTCTTCGGATCCAGAGCAAGCAGATCTTTGCAAGCCCCGTACAAACCGGCAGCGTCGTTCTTCTTGTTGTAGATCACCAGATAGGTCTGGGCTCGCTCCAACTTGTAATCAGACTCCGGATACTTCTCTTTCCACTGGTTCAACAACTGGATCTGCTGGTCAGGCGCGGTCGCCTTCGTGATCTGCGTGTACAAGTCGTACTCCGCCTGATCCTTCCAATTCTTTGCAGCTTGTGAATAAAGTGTTCCGGTCGACAAGAGCATGCCGGCGACTACGCCGCCAAGGACGATCTTACGAAAGGATTGCGTGAATAATTTCACTGGGCCCGGCCTCCTGAGAAAGACGATACAAAACTAGTTTTTTTGATTTCCATGATCCCCGCTGCCCCCAGTTCAACACGGCCAGTTTCAGCGTGCATGGATCTTTGGGGAGTATAACAGAACTGCTTCCGCATTTTGCTGCTAGGATCATTCAAATGCGCTGGCTTGACTACGGGGTGATTGTCACCTACCTCATCGGAATCACAATCTTCGGCTATCGCTTCCGCGAAAGCCAGAAAACGCTCAAAGATTATTTCCTCGGCGGCAGAAGCGCCCCATGGTGGGCAATCGGCTTTTCCATCGTTTCGGCAGAGACTTCCACCCTCACCGTAATCGGTACTCCAGCTCTCAGCTTCAACGGCAATTTTGGTTTTCTTCAAGTTGTTTTCGGATACCTCCTCGCTCGTATCATCATCAGCGGCCTCTTCTTGCCGCAGTACTTCAAGGGCGAAATGTTCACCGCCTATGAGCTCATGCTCCGGCGGTTCGGCCCGAACATTCGCAAACTCACCGCAGGCTCATTTCTAGGCCTTCGCGCCCTCGCCGAAGGCGTAAGGGTCTTCGCCATCTCAATCGTAGTCTCGATCGTGCTCGGCACCGGTGAATTCATCTCAGAACTCATCATCGTTTCCCTCACTCTCTTCTACACCTTCGAAGGAGGAATGACCGCCGTCATCTGGACCGACGTTGTCCAGATGTTCCTGTATGTCGCCGGCGCCATCCTCAGCCTCTTCGTCATCCTCCAGCAGATTCCCGGAGGTTGGGATCATGTCATACAGATGGCGAACGAGGCAAATAAGTTCCAGGTCTTCGATTTTGCCTTTTCGTTCACCCCGGAATTCTTCGCCAAAACCTATACATTCTGGGCTGGCTTCTTCGGCGGCTGCTTCCTCACAACGGCCAGTCACGGCACCGAACAGCTAATGGTGCAACGCCTGCTCTCAGCAAAGAACGAGAAGGACGCACGTAAAGCGCTCTTCTCAAGCTGGTTCGTTATCCTCTTCCAGTTCGCCCTCTTCCTCGTCATCGGCCTCATGCTTTGGGTCTACTACTCCGACGCCAAACTGGCCCCGCCCAACCCGCCAGATCGCATCTACCCGAAATTCATCTGGGACTTCCTCCCTCATGGCATCAGCGGCCTCGTCATCGCCGCCGCCTTCGCGATCGC